>JAUNIK010000035.1 GCA_030523505.1 Prevotellaceae bacterium
CGGGGTCCGCTCGGCTCTGCCGCTTTCCAAAGAAAGAAGTCCTATATTATTACCAAAAATTTTATTTTTTACAGATAAAAAATCACTCTTGATCGATTTCCTTGAGGAGTTCTTCGACGGCGGCTTGGAGCTGGAGGTCAACACCTTGCACTACCGTCTCGGGACGGTTCAGCACATAGATATCTGGCTCTAACTGGGTGTTCTCCAAGTAACTGCCGTCTGGCAACTGATAACCGATGACTGGTACGCCGAAGACAAGACTCTCATCCTGCAATGTCTCCCAGTTGACGGAACTCATGGTGCCTGGCACTGGCGAACCGACGAGCTTGCCGATTTTCTTGTGGCTATATACCCATGGGGTGCCGTGGGCATTGCTGTAGTTGCCTTCTGCCTGAATCATTATCGATGGGTGGTTGTAACGACGCGATGGCATGTCGCATACCTCACGACCACGGATTACCTGAGTGAAATAATGCTCGCCGGAGAAGAGTATCTCGATGTCCTCGTGCAAACGACCTCCTCCGTTATGGCGTGTGTCGATGACGATGCCTTCCTTCTCGTTGTACTTGCCGAGGATGTCGCTATATACGGAGCGGAACGAGGCGTCGTTCATGCCCTGGATATGCACATAACCGAGACGGCCGTGAGAGAGACTGTCGACGGCGGCACGGCGACTCTTCACCCAACGGTCGTAGAGGAGTGTGTTCTGCTTTGAATTGCTGATAGGCAGCACTACTTCCTCTTTCTCGCCTGCCTTGCCCTTGAACGCTACGAGGGTTTTCTTGCCTGTCTGGAGGTTGAGCAACTGTGAGATATCGGTGTCGGCGGTGAGTGGCTGTCCGTTGATGGCGGTGATGACATCGCCTACCTGAAGCTTGCTGTCGGCACGGTCGAATGGTCCACCTTCAAGGATGTCGGCGACAGTGTATCCCTCGCCAGGCTGTGTAGCGTAGATAAGACCGAGCTGGGCTGTGACATCAGGGTTGGATGGCTGATGATAGTAGCGACCACCGGTGTGCGACACATTCAACTCGCCGAGGATTTCGGAGAGGAGTTCCTGATAGTCGTAGTTGTTGGCGATATGTGGCAGGAACTTTGCGTATGTCTCGACCATCATCGGCCAGTCGCAACCGTTATAGTCGGTGCGGAAAATCTTCTTCTCGATTTGCTTTGCCATGTGGCGGTACATATACTCACGCTCAGCCTGGAGGTCGAGGCGCATCTTTGCTGAATAGCTGATATTGGTGCGCTTGTCGCTCTTGCCGTCGATTTTCACAATACGGTCGCTACCGAGGGAGTAGATGTTGCCGTCCTTGTCCATCAGGAGTGATGCCGAACCGGTGTTGCTCTTGTCGAGAAGCTCTGTCTCGTGCTTGCGGAGGTCCATCTTCCAGAGGTCGTAGCCGTCCTCGAAGGCTGCATAGTAATACAGGTTTTCTCCGTTCTTATCGACAATGGCATCGCCCATGTGACTTGAGTTTGGTGTGACACGCACGATACGGTCGGCCAGTCCCTCGAACTCTATCTCGATTGGCTCCACCTTGTCTTTGTCGTCGTCGGCAGCCTTATCGTCTTTCTTGCCTTTCTTCGACTTCTTCGAGGTGTCGGCCTTCTCGTCTTTCTTGTCTTTGTTCTTTTCCTTCAGCTCTTTCATCAGGGCGTAGTCTTCTTCCGACAGGCGATATTTGTCGTAGGCATCCTGTGTGAGGAATGCGAGGAATGCATCATCCTGACTGCCCCATGAGGCGTGGCTGCGCATACCATAGCGCTCGCTCTCGAAGAGAATGGCCTTGCCGTCCATGACCCATCGTGGCGAATGACTCATATAGGCGCTCTCGGTGATAGGGTGTATCTCACCGCCTTCGACACTGACGATGCCTTGGTCGGTGTATGGGTCGCGCTTGTGGGCGATGAAGTTGAGCACAAACCACTTACTGTCTGGGCTCCACTCAAACTCGAACTGTCCGTTCTGGTCGAACCACATACTGCCGTCGGTGACTTCGGTGACTTGCTTTGTGGCGAGGTCAACGACCATGAGTTTGATGCGGTCCTGGATGAAGGCAATCTTCTTGCCGTCAGGACTGTACTTAGGCCAACTGCGCTCCACATCGGCGCTCGGCAGGAGCACTTCCTCGTTGATGACAGTAGCGTTGGAGAAGTTTGGATCATCCTCACGACCGATGGTGGCGATATACAACTGCCAGTTGCCATCGCGCTCGGAAGAATATACAAGACTGCGGCCGTCAGGGGCGAAGCTCACGCCACGCTCAGCACCGGCGGTCTGGGTAATCTGCTTTGTTGTGCGATATTCGGTTGATGTGACGAACACCTCGCCACGCACTACCAGTGCCACCTCCTTACCATCATTGCTCACCGTTGCCTCGTCGGCGCCTGATGAGAACGACAGGTCGGCAATCTGTGGTTCATCGTCGCGTGTGAGGGTGATAGCCACCTTCTGTGGTTCGCCCCCTACCCTCTGGGTGTAAATCTCACCGTCGTAGGTGTAGCACATCAAACCCTTGGCCTCTGAGAGGAAGCGCACCGGATGGGTGGTGAAGTGGGTCAGCCCCCCAACCCCCAAAGGGGGAGTATTAGACGGCAGGTCCATAGAGTAGATGTTCATGCTGCCTCCGTTGCGCTCGGAGAGGAAGAGCAGATGGCCGTCGGAGGTGCATACAGGGTTGCGGTCCTCGCCAGCATGATTGGTGAGGTTGGTGTGGTTGCCGGTATTGGCATCATAGAACCATATATCGCGGGTGATGCTCGAGGTGTGGTGCTTACGCCACTCGTCCTCGTAGCCTTTCTTATCCTGATAGAAGAAACTCTTGCCGTCGGGAGCCCATGAGAGCATCTCGGCAGGAGTGCCCAGCACTTGCTGTGTGCGACCGCCGTTGGCTGCCACCTTATATAACTCAGGCAGGCGCGACGAAGGGAACATCACACTTGCTGCTGGGTCCTGGATGGAAGCACCGAAATATACATCTTTTCCGTCAGGCGAGAATGCCTGTGGTATCTCCTCGGCACTGTTGTAGGTGAGGCGACGTGCTGCACCGCCCTCGCTCGACATCACGAAGACATCCATATTACCGTGGCGGTCGCTGGCGAAGGCAATCTGTGTGCCATCGGCGCTCCACACCGGAGATGATTCGTAGGAGTCCTGGGTGGTGAGTTGCACGGCAGTACCGCCGTTCACTCCGACCTTATAGATATCGCCTTTATAGCAGAAGGCTATATGCTGTCCGTCGGGACTTATCTGTACATCGCGAAGCCACAGTGGGTTTACCGTCTGGGCGTTGATAGTTTCGCATGAAAAGAGGGCAACGAGTGCCGAAAAAACAAGTTTTTTCATTTAGTTGATTGAATTTTGATACAAAAATACAATATTTAATTCAAAAATCAACAAACCACGAGAGATATTTTTAGGTAACTATACACAATTAGGCACATTTATTGGGGGATTATAGTTTTTTGTGTCAGATAGATTAACAAAAACCGAAATAAACCCCTTTAAGAGGATGGGTGCCTATCAGCACCTGATGCTATACTTCCACTTTGTTCTTATAAGAATAAATTCTTAACGCCCAAACTGAAAGCATATCATCACTTTCTTTCAGAAAGCTTTCATCCTCTTAATGGCGATAAACCGGCTCGTTTCACTCGCGATAAACCAAACCATCCGGATAATTTATTTATTGCGCACGAATTTGAAGAATTTTAATAATTAATTGTAGTTATTCGAAATTAATAGAAAATAAATTCTTTTTAATTCTTTGAATTCGTGCGAAACTACGAGACCATCCGGAGGGCGGTTTATTTCCGGTTTATCGCCTTGCGGTTATGTCGAGTGGTGAGCAGCACCACGCTGATGTGAGTGGTTCAAAATATCTGGATGCTTGCATACAAGGATTTTGAAGCGCTCATAGCAGCAAGCCGTAGGCTCGACATAAGCACAAGGGGTTTATTTCGGTTTTTGTCAACCCAGAGGGGTCTTCCCTAAAACATATACCCAATATTCAGATACGCGCCCACTGATTTTGTGACATTCGACCAGTTGAGGTTGAGTTCTATCGGGCCGGCGGGGGTTTTATAGCCATAGCCGGCGGCACCGCCGAAGAGGTGCTTCTGAGTAAAGATATCTACCAGCGTCGATGAGCCGAAACCGTAGTTGAACTGGGCAAAGACGTAGTTGTTGGTGGTGAGATGCTGACGGAGGTTCAGACCACCGATGATGAGATGGTTCTGGGCTATCTGGTAGTAGTTGATGCCGGCGAACGACAGTTGCTGATCGACATAATGACCGAAACTACCGATGCCTCCGATGAAGTTGCACAGACTGAGATATGTGTTGTTGTCCTGCACGAAGCGACCTTCGACACTCGGGTTGAGGATGGTGGAACTACCCATTGGTATCGCCATGTGCCAATAGCCCTCGACGATGTTCACACCACCATCACCGGCGAAGGAATAGCCATTGTCGGTGGCGTAGTTATAGCGCACAAGCCATTTCATTCCTCGGGTAGGCAACAGGCGCGAGTCCTGATTGTTGAAGGCCACCGATGCGTAGTATTTCATCGTTCGCTCATTTTCCGCCAACTGATTCAACGAGGCCCAGTTGTCGGCAATGAGCAGGTCTTTGGAATGAACATACGAGAACTGTGCTCCGAAGTTGAGCATCACCATCTGCCATGAGCGAGAGAAGTCGAGACGCACGCGGTGCTTGCGATATGCCATATCTGCCACACGCTTTCCCTCGTTGTAGAGCTTCGTCTCGGCACTCGTGATGCCATAGCGCAGTTCCACACCCCATTTCTCCCACGGCGACACACTCGTATAGAACTGTCCGTCGATGCGCTTTCCCAGTCGTGCTGTGGCTCCCAAACGGAAATGATTGGTGTGCTTCATCTCGTATTCACCGCCCAAGAGGAGCGATGCCAGTTCCTCGTTGTCGAAACGAGCTCCGACACCTACAAAACTTGCTTTCCTATGACGGGTGTAGATAGTTGCAGGAGGGGTGAAAGTGTCATAGTCGATTTTCACGGTCTTTGGTGCCCGTTCCACTTTCGGCAACGGACCGTATGCCTCGAGTTTATGGCGCAGATTGGTCAGTTCCTCCCATTTGCCACGCGCCGCCTCCTCGCCATGCACAAGGAGGGTGTCGATGGCTTTGTCGTAGAAGCTCGCTGCGGAATAGCCTTCCACATCGACATGCATAAACACATCAGCATCGTCTTTGTTGTCCTCGAGTTTGTTGGCACACGCCATGTCGAGCACCTGCATGAGAACATCGATGGTGGAATGGATATCGTCGTATTTATGATTCTCGTTGCCCACATTGATACCGATGACATAGTCGGCTCCCATACGGCGCGCCACATCGACAGGGAAGTTGTTTTTCAGTCCTCCATCGACGAGCACCATGCTATCCACCTTCACCGGCGGGAACACTCCCGGTATCGACATGCTCGAACGCATCGACTCGGCAAGGATGCCTTTACGCATCACCACCTCGCGGTTGTTGGCGATATCCGTGGCAATGCAGGCAAACGGTATCGGCAGGTCATCGTACGACATCGGTGTGAGATGGTCGGCAGTGAGTTCGCTCAACAGATACGACACACTGTTGCCTTTGAGCAGTCCACCCTCGATGACCTCGAACGGTGACTTCTCGAAGGCGATATTCACCATGTAAGGTTCGAGTTTCTGTTTCAGTTCGAGCGTGCGGCGACTTCTCTCCACCTTGTCGGTGAGCAGTTCCATCCAGTTCTGGCTCGTCACGATACTATCCAGCTGTGCCGTGGTGTATCCCGAGGCATAGAGGCCACCCACGAGGGCTCCCATGCTTGTGCCCACGACCATATCGACGGGGATGCCAGCTTCCTCGACAACTTTCAGGGCTCTGACATGCGCCACGCCCTTCGCACCGCCACCACTGAGCACCACAGCGACCTTAGGGCGCGAAGCAGAGACCCTCTCCCCGCTCCCCCGTGGCGCTTGCGCTAGGGGGAGAGCCGCTGACGCACAAAGTGAGTGCAGAGTGAATAGTGAAAAGAAAAGAGTGATGAGTGATGAACGAGAAAGCATGGGGGAAATTTTTCAACGATAACGATGACAAGACATTTAAGATCCCTCCCCATCATGGGGGAGGTGCCCCTTTCTTCTGCCCCTGCGGAGCGAAGCGCCACCCTACGGGATGTCGAGCGATGGGGCGGAGAGGGTCCGGCCGATTAGTTGGTTTCCTTGAGACTGATTACCCTGCTCGAGAAGTTATTCTTCTTGTGGTGATCTACATCGTGGCGGTATGGCATTTCAAGGCCGTTGGCCATGAGATATGCTCCGCTGTAAACCTTTCCCTCACAAGCCATTGGCTCATTGTCGATACGGTTCAACTCGTGAACACGGTAGTTCTTATTTGGATCGAGGCCCTGCATCTTCACACGTGGGAAATGCTCATTCTGGAATGTCTCGAGCTTATACCAATAGAACACTGCCTCGGACTTGTTCTCTGATACATACATCAACGAAGCGAGGTTGTCGCCAGCATAAGGCGAGTGGAGACGGTAGAGGTCGCCGAACTGCACCACATGGCGTACTGACTTATAGTCAGCGATGGCCTGCTTGCAGAGAGCCTTCTCCTCGTCGGTCATGTTCTTTGGCTGGATTTCCATACCGAGACGGCCTGACATTGCAACATCGCAACGATACTTCATCGAGGTGGTGCGGAAGACGGTGTGGTTTGGCACTGCCGAGATGTGCTGGCCCATAGCAATAGATGGGAAGAAATAGCTTGTGCCCCACTGCATGTAGATACGCTGGAGGGCGTCGGTGTTGTCGGATACCCAGAACTCGTCGAAGTAAGGCAGAAGACCGTAGTTGGCACGACCGCCACCAGAAGCACAATCCTGGATGACTACATCAGGATACTTGGCACGGATACGCTCGAGAGTCTTGATGAGACCTTCGTGGAAGGCGATGAACAGATGACTCTGATCGTCCTTTGAGAGATACTGCGAACCGTGGTTCATCACTGGTGCGTTGGCATCCCACTTGATATATGCAATCTCTGGATATTTGCCGAGCAAATCATCGACAACCTTAAACACATGATCCTGCACCTTTGGATTGGCCATATCGAGCACCACCTGTGTGCCACCACGACCGAGAACCGGTTCGCGACCAGGAGCCTTGATAATCCAGTCAGGATGAGCCTCGTAGAGCACGGATGTGGTGTTCGCCATCTCTGGTTCAATCCAGATACCGAACTTCACGCCGTTCTTGCGAGCATCGCGGAGAAGACCTTCGATGCCATCAGGCAACTTACGGGTATCTACCACCCAGTCGCCGAGTGACGAGTGGTCGTTGAGACGAGGATACTTGTCGCCAAACCATCCGTCGTCCATAACGAACAGTTCGCCGCCCATCATTGCGATGTCGTGCATCATCTGGTCCATGCCCTCCTGGTTGATGTCGAAATAGACACCCTCCCATGAGTTGAGGAGAATCATACGCTGCTGGTCGCCATGACGCAACTGATAGTTGCGGCCCCACTTATGGAAATTGCGCGAAGCACCCGAGAGACCTTCTGTAGAGAAAGTGTAAGCCACATGAGGGGTGGTGAATGTTTCGCCCTTCTTCAAATGATATTCAGAATTGTCAGGATTGATACCAGCAACGAATGAGTGATACTCTGTATCGTCGGTGTCGATGCCAAGACGATAGTTGCCCGAATAGCAGAGAGCAGCACCGATGACATCGCCATGGTTCTCCTGTGGCTTGCCGTCGAGCGAGAACATCACCTCCTCGTGGTCGGTATGCGCATTACGCGCGCCATCCTTATTCTTTATCTCGAGCAGTCCTGGATTGAGCTTCTCCTCGACAAGGCGAGCCTCGTTAGCCCATGTGCCATGCAGATGAGAGATATACACATCGCCACGACGGATTGGCATGCACGATGAGTAGAACTGTGTGAGGGTGACGGTCTGCTTCTCGAGGTTGGTGATATCGCTCCAGCATTCAATCATATCCACATCGCTGTAAGCGAGATAATAGAGATTGACGATGCCTGGATAGAGAGGGTCCTTCAGTTTGATGGAAAGCAACTGTCCCGAACGGTTCTTACCGTTAGGAGCCTTGTCGGCCACCGGTGCAACGGAATAATCCTCGACAAAGAGCTGTGTAGAGAGGTTTCCGTCGGCATGACGCATGGCGAGGGCTACCTCACCCTGCACATGGGTTGCGCCATAGGCAGGATACACTTCGAGGTGACTGTTGTTGGCGTAGGTAGGAGAAGGCAGTGAAGCCAATTCCTGAGCCGACAGCTTCTGACCGTAATACACGAATTTTGGTTCTGCTCCCTTGGTGATATCAAGCACGATAGTGTTGTTAGGAGTAGAGAGCGCTACATTATCAGCATAGGCTCCCGTTGCCCACATAGGAAGCAACGAGAATGCAAAAGCAGTTAGTTTGTTTGTGAGTGACATAGAGGTATTTTTGATTTTATGATTTTTGATTTTTTGATTTTTGGTTTATAAGGCTATTAAAGCCCCTCCTCTTTGTGGAGGCTGGGAGAGGTCATTCTTTCCACCAGCTCCAAGCACATGCGGGAGTTATGATATGGGCATTTCCAGAAACCGGCACGGTCGTCGGTGGTGTTGAGGTTACCCTCGGCATCGCGACTCCAATACCATTCGCCATTTATATTATCAACGAGATTTTCCTTAATATATTGCCAACAGCGCAAAGTTTTTTCCAAAGCCGACTCATCACCGAAATACTGATAGATGTTGTAGAAACCTACAACAGCCTCAGCCTGTACCCACCAGTGACGGTCGTCGTCAACATGTCCGGTGTCGAGGTTAGCCTCGTGAGTCATGGAGCCATCGGCGTTCAGTCCCTTCTCGGAAGCCTTCGCCACAAGCTGAACGATAGGTTCCACCTTGCGCAGCACCTCCTCGTCGCCCAGCACCAATGCTGCCTCGTGGAGAAGCCATGAGCACTCTATATCGTGGCCATAACTCTCGAGCCAACCAGCACCACGGGTCCAGTCCATGTCGAAGAAGAGGTCGAGATGATGAGTCTCTGGATTGAGAATCTTATCGCAGAAGATATCGATGAGGTTGCGGAGCGAAGCCTCAACCTTTGGGGTGATGTCACTGCGGAAAGGATTGTGGTTGTCCTTGGCTTTGAGTTCCTTGAGACAACGATAGAGGTTGGTGTATGGTTCGATGATATGCAGATGGGTGTTCTGCGACTTCGGGTAGTTGGCATCGAGGTCGGAGAGGCGCATATCGGCAATAGGTTGCCAGTCGCGTGTCTGTGCTTCGATATAGCCGTTATACTCGCTGTCGAGGGAGTGTTTCTCGATACACTTATATAACTGTACGGCAGCTATGAAAGCCTCGCGGTCGCCTGTGGCACGGACATATTCGGTCAAGCCATAGAGCATGAACCCCAAGGCATAGAACTGTTTCTTCGTATCGACAGGAGAGCCATCGGCGCTTATCTCCCAGTAGGTTCCGCCATACACCGGGTCAAAGAAATATTTCAGGATGAAATCCTTGGCACGGGTGGCGGCGTCGAGATATTCCTGTTTGCCCAGCACACGGTAGGCAGCTGAGAACGACCAGAGGATACGGGCATTGAGGATGCCGCCTTTGTTGGCATCCTTGTCGAGGGTGAGGTCGCCACGCATCTGACCGTAGAAACCACCGCGTTCGTGGTCTTGCATATTAAGCCAGAAAGGCAGGATGTTGGTGGTGAGGCAATCAAGAGCCTCGGATTTGAGGGTCTGGAGCTTGTCCATAAGGAGGAATTTATGCCCCGAGGAAAACCTCGGGGAACGTTGGCTATATTAACGAAAACGAAGACGAAGACGAAAACGAAAACGAAAACTATGACGGAGGCTATTTCAAGCCGCGGTTCTTGGCAACGAGGGCTTTGATGGTCTCGACAGAAGAGGCTGTGGTATAGCCGTCCTCTGGGGTGTTCATACAGTAATCGATGAGCTTATCGATGGTCGAGGTTGCCACATGCATACGGGTGTCGGAGGAGGCATAGTAGATGAATACCTTACCGTCTTCATCGGCAATCCATCCGTTGGCGAAAGCTACATTCATGACATCGCCGATATACTCCTCGCCCTCAGGAACAAGGAAGTAACCGCCCGGCTGAGCAATGACCTTTGTAGGGTCCTCGAGCGAGGTCATATACATATAAAGCACATAACGCAAGCCCGATGCACAGCCACGGACACCATGAGCGAGATGCAACCAGCCCTTTGGAGTCTTGATAGGATGAGGACCCTCACCGTTCTTCACCTCCATGATGGTGTGGTAGCGGCGTGAGTTGATGATTTTCTCCTCTTTCACCTCAGCATGAGTCATATCATCGACGAGTGCCCAACCGATGCCGTCACCCGAACCAACATCGATGAAACCATCCTGTGGACGGGTGTAGAGAGCATAGTGGCATTTACAATTTGGCGATTTGCAATTTACGATTTGGCCCTGCTCGTCGGTGTAGATGAATTCTGGATGGAGGACAACATTGCGCTGCTGAGAATTAGACTTGAGGTCAGGCAGGCGCTCCCATGTTTTGAGGTACTTGGTACGAGCGATACCACAAGTGGCAGTGGCAGCGGAGAGGTCGCCCGGCTTTGAGTCATCATGACGCTCGGCACAGAAGAGACCATAGATATAACCGTCCTCATGAGCAGTGAGACGCATATCATAGATATTTGTTGCCGGGATAACATCCTCAGGCATAGTGATTGGCTCTTCCCAGAAACGGAAGTTGTCGATACCGTTAGGCGACTCGGCAACAGCGAAGAACGACTTACGGTCGGCTCCCTCGACACGAACGACGAGGAGATATTTACCATTCCACTTCATTGCGCCTGAGTTGAGAGTGGCATTCATCATGATGCGCTGCATGAGATATGGGTTGTCCTTCTCATTGAAATCATAGCGCCACTCGAGCGGTGTATGTTGTGCTGTGAGAATAGGATTCTCGTACTTATCATAGATACCATTGCCCCACTCTTTCATCTTGTTAGGGCAAGAGAGCAACTCCTCGTGATGAGCACGGAGGGCTTTTACTTTTTCTTCAAAATTCATATTGTAATTTTTAACTATGACGATAACGATGACGATGACAATAATCTACAACGACAAAGACTATTTTATTTTCTTGATGTCATTGACGAAAAGGAGTTTCTTGTCTTTGCTCCATGACTTGAAATCGGCGGCGGTAGGGGCGTCCTTGCTCGCACCGAAATGCTCCTTCTTATAGTTGCGCCAAGGGAGGAAATACACAAGCGGATACTTGTCGAGGATTGGTTTCATTACTCGTGTCCACCATGTAGGATCAGGTGAGTTCTTATATCCACACTCAGTCATGGCAAGCAGTTTATGATGATCGCGGGCAATCTTCGATACCAATTCAAGATCGGCAGCAACGCCAGCCTTGAAGTCAGCCTCTGTGCCCCACTGATAGGCATCCTCGCCGATGAGGTCAACACGGTCGTCGCCAGGATAGCGCACAAGCCACTGCTCCTCGGTCCAGTTGCCCTGGAGGTTTGGAGAGAACGACCATACGACATAATTGCGGAGCTGGGTGTTGATGTAATCTTGTGTAAGGTTCCAGAAAGCATGATACTCTTCGTCAGAGCAGTTTGCCTGTCCCCACCAGAACCAGTTACCGTTGTTTTCATGCCATGGACGGAAGATGAACGGAACCTGATTGCCTTTGGAATCCTTGAGCGAGCAGAGGAACTCGGTGACGAGGCGGAGCCATGTCTGGAACTTCGCCGCTCTCTTTCCGCCAGGGAGAACAGAACGGACGGTGGTGCGAGGGTCGTCGAGCTGACGGATAAGGTCCTCACGACCAACGGCACGGAGAGCCTCTACGGCATTGTCGTAGGCTTTGATATCCGACTCTATCCAAGCGGTAGTGCCAAGGAGCGGATTACGAGGATGCCACGAGATGGTGACGATGCCGCCACGCTCATGCTGACGCACAATCTCCTCGCGGATACGGGTGAAAGGCACACTGTCGAGATTCTTCTCGTCGCCCATCTCGATACCACCGAGGTCGAATCCCATAACACCAGGATAGTCGCCTACAAGGTCGAAGGTTTCAGAACGGTTGAGTTCCCACTCCCAAGTGATGCCATAGAATGTATCATCCTGATGGCCATACATATAACCCTTCTGCTGGATCTTTGCAAGACGAGCGAGGAGCAATTCACGAGGGGATTTCTTTGCTGCATTCATTTGGAAAGAAAAGAATGATATTACGAATACAATGGAAAGTGTAATAATACGCTTCATAACT
>JAUNIK010000036.1 GCA_030523505.1 Prevotellaceae bacterium
ACCCTGGTACCGACCCAGGCACTGATCCGGGCACTGATCCTGGCACCGACCCAGTGACACCTCCAGCAGGCGGCGAACAAGTGTTCCGACTCGTCACCTCTACTGCCGACCTGCAGGTTGGCAAGACCTATCTGTTGGTTTATGCTGGTGGCAGTCTTGCTTTGAGCAACAATGCCGGAAAGTACTACAATGGAGAAACTGTTACCATCAGCGGCAATCAGATCACAGCCGAGGTCGATGGCAGTGCAATGCCTCATCAGCTTGTCCTTGGAGGCGATGCCGCCGGTTATACTTTCTATGATGCCGCCGGCGAAGGATATCTTGCCATCAACAGCAACGACAACGCCCTTCATAAGAACGCTGAGGTAAGCGATAATGCCAAGTGGACCGTTAGTTTCAGTGGCGACAATGCCATCATCAAGAGTAATGTCTATGGCGACCGAACCATCCAGTATAATGCCGGAGCACCACGTTTCGCCACTTACAAATCGTCACAGGAACCAGTATGTCTCTTTGTAAACATCACCCCTCCGAGTGGTGTGAAGACCGTCGGAACGATGAAAAATCGTAAGAAGATCCTCGTTTACGACCTCCATGGCCGCAAGGTCGGCACCGCCGCTGACCTCCCGTCCCTCCCCCGCGGCATCTATATGGTCGGCGGCAAGAAAGTAATGAAATAGAAGACCCCCCAGCCCCCTTAACAAAAACCAGAAAAACCCCGCTTGTGAGTTTGATGTTCTATGAACATCTTGAATCTGCCTTGATTGCCTGAGGATTAATGCAAGCATTATCCATCAGTCACTCAATCCATATTCAGTTCTTCGAACTAAACTCACCGCGGCGATAAACAAGCTCGTTTCACTCGCGATAAACAAAGCTACGCACGGAGAAGGTTGCCGCATAGAATCTGATTCCCGGATGGCGGTTTATTTTCTGTTTATCGCCTTTAAGAGGATGAAAGCTTTCTGTAAGAAAGTGATGATATGCTTTCAGTTTTGGACGTTAAGAGCTGGCTCTTATAAGGACAAAGTGGAAGTATAGCATCAGGTGCTGACAGGCACTCATCCTCTTGAAGGGGTTTTTATGGTTTTTGTTAATCCACCCAATAGAGTTAGTTCGCGGTGATGACTTGACCTTCGCCGCGGTAGAGCTGAACAGGACCATCAACAAGTACGGCAATAACAGTCACACTCTCGTCCTGGACTTCCTCTGGCACATCGATGGTGAGGATTCCCGGAAGGGCACTCCAATAAAGCTTGTCGTAGAGCTTATAGTTGAGCATCGATCCATTGCCAACAACCCACACACGGTTGACCTTGTTGCATACACCACGAAGAACAACCTCATGACTGATCTTGTTAGGAACATACAGATAGATGATGTCACCCTCCTTGTTGAGTGTGGTGTATCCGTCAGGGAAATGCTCTGATGGCAAACCGGCACGAGTGCCATAGACAGCCTCCTTGTGCTTTGATGTCCAGCGACCGAACTCCTTCAGGATGTCAACCTCCTGCTGTGGGATTGTACCGTCGGCCTTTGGACCGATGTCGAGGAGCAGGTTGCCACCCTTGCTCATACAGTCGCAGAGGGTACGGATGAGGAAATGTGGCGACTTGAAATTCTTGTCGGTAGGCTGATAGCCCCATGAGTCGTTCATAGTATAACACAGCTCCCAGAACTTGCTTGTTGGACGTACCACAGGGATGCCCTGTTCTGGTGTTGCATAGTCGCCATAACCCTGGATACGCGAGTTGACAACGACATCAGGATTGGTGGAACGAAGCAGGTCGATGATACCCTTCGAGTTCCAGTCCTCGGCACTCTGCTCCCAGTCGCCATCAAACCAATACAGGTCTGGCTTGTAGGTTTCGTTGAGTTCCTTCAACTGTGCGAAATTGAACTTACAGAACGACTGCCAGCGTGCAGGATCCTCCTTGATGTCATAACGCGAGAAGGTCTTTGTCTTGTTAGGATAGTCCTCGCGGCTCCAGTCAAGCAACGAATAGTAGATACCCAGATGGAGGTTCTTGCGCTTCTTCACCTCCTCGGCGAAAGGGGTGAACACATCGCGCTTGGCTGCCGATGACTTCTTTGCACTGATATCGCCAGCCTTGGTGTCCCAGAGGGCGAAACCATCGTGGTGCTTTGATGTAAGAACGGTGTACTGGGCACCACTCTGCTCAATGAGGTCAACCCACTCTTTTGGATCATACTTACTTGCGGTGAAGCCCTTGGACTGCTTCATATACTCCTCGTAAGGGAGGTAGTTGTTGTAGAACGACCAACTCTCGGAAACGCCCTTCACGGCATATATTCCCCAATGGATGAAGACACCGAACTTGGCATCGCCAAACCACTGCATTCGTTTCTCATACGATTCCTGGCTCTCGCCTGTAGGGCGGGATTCCTGAGCAATACCGATAGTCCACTGCGAGAGGATAACGGTCAAAAGGATTAAGGCTTTTTTCATATAAATAGGTTTTTAGTTATACTTTTATTTTTTAATCAAGAATTAGAGAATTAGAGAATTTACTATCCAGCGTGAGTTTTTCCCTCCGGATGGCAATTCTTAAAATTCTTTCTCCACTGCGTTATGAAAGCGGCGAAGCCGAGCGCTTGAGAATTCAGAGAATTATTTCCTGCAGAGAACAATATAAAATTCTCTAATTCTTGATAAAAAGAAAAACTCTTGACAGAAAAAAGAGAAATTCTATACCGGGAAACTTATTCGACGGTTACGAGGCGGGTGGCGTCGGGCTGCTCGGCGATGGTCACCTTGACGGCATCAAGAGGGAGCACATCCTCGATGAGCTCCGGCCATTCGATGAAACAGAGATTGCCACTGTCGAAATAATCCTCACCTCCCATATCAAAGAACTCCTCGAGTTTCTTGATACGGTAGAAATCGAAGTGATACAACGGGTCGCCTTCGAAATCTCCCGGTTTGGTGATGGTGTACTCGTTGACAATGGCGAATGTCGGTGATGTGATGACATCCTCAACACCGAGTTCCTCGCAGATGGCCTTGATGAAAGTGGTCTTGCCGGCTCCCATGTGACCATAGAAGGCAAAGATGCGACGGTCGCCGATATGCTCGATGAACTGGCGAGCCGAGGCGTTTATGGTTTCTAATGAATCGATTCTTATTTCCATAGGCATTTATCTCTTTCGTGGACTCAAAGTCACTATCGGCACGAGCATCTCCTCCATAGAGATACCGCCGTGCTGGAAGGTGTCTTTGTAGTAGTTCACATAATAGTTGTAGTTGTTTGGATACGCAAAGAACGAGTCGCCGGTGGCAAAGACATAACTGGTAGAGATGTTTGGCTGCGGCAACTGTGCCTGGCGCGGATCCTTGATGGCGAACACCTCCTTGGAGTCGTAGTTGAGGTTCTTACCCAACTTATAACGCAGGTTGGTGTTGGTGTTCTTGTCGCCGATGATCTTCACCGGTTTTGAAGCACGGATACTTCCGTGGTCGGTGGTAAGGATGATCTTATAGTCGCTCTGCGACAGCAGTTTGAAGAGTTCGGCAAGAACGGAATGGCGGAACCATGACAGTGTGATGGAACGGTAGGCACTCTCGTTGTTAGCCAACTCGCGCACCATCTTCGACTCGGTGCGGGCGTGAGAGAGCATATCGATGAAGTTCACCACGAGCACATTCAGATCGTTGCGCTTCAGTTCGTTGAATCGCGACAGGAATCGCTCGGCAGCCTGCGAGTCGTTGACCTTGTTGTAAGAGAACGTATCCTTGCGGCGGTAACGCTCGATATGAGTACGGATGAGCGGTTCCTCGTTGAGGTTCTTACCCTCCTCCTCGTCCTCATCGACCCACAGGTCAGGGAACATCTCGGCAATCTTGTTTGGCATCAATCCCGAGAAGATGGCGTTGCGGGCATACTGGGTGGCGGTAGGAAGGATGGTGAGGTAGAGGTCCTCGTCGATGTCGAACATATCACCGATTTCCTGCGAGAGCACTCGCCACTGGTCGAAGCGGAAGTTGTCGATGACGATGAGGAACACCTTCTCGCCTGCCGATATTGATGGGAACACCTTTGTCTTGAACACATCAGGACTCATCAATGGTCGCTTGCCACCGATGAAGGTCTTTGGATCCACCCAGTCGAGGTAGTTCTTCTTGATGAACTTCGCAAAGGCGTTGTTGGCCTCCTCCTTCTGCATATTGAGCATATCGGTCATCTGCGAATCGGTAGATGACAGTTCGAGTTCCCAACGCACCAGTCGGCGATATATCTCCTTGAACTCATCGACAGTGCGGCAGTCGCTAATCTGCATTGATATCTGCATGAAATCCTGCTGGTAACCGCTCTGTGTCACCTCGGTCTCTATCTCCTTGCGATGGATGTTCTTCTTCAGGGTAAGGAGAATCTGGTTAGGGTTGACCGGCTTGATGAGATAGTCGGCAATCTTCGAACCGATAGCCTGATCCATGATATCCTCCTCTTCGCTCTTTGTCACCATCACGACAGGAGTCGCTGGTTGGATGTCCTTGATACGCTGGAGGGTTTCAAGACCAGAGAGGCCTGGCATCATCTCATCGAGAAACACCAGGTCGAATGTGCGCTGCTGGCACTGCTCAATGGCGTCGGTACCATTGTTGACAGTGACAACCTCGTAGCCTTTCTTTTCAAGGTAGATGATATGAGCCTTCAGCAACTCAATCTCATCGTCAGCCCAAAGTAATAATCCGTTGCTCATTATATATTTAATAAGGTGGAACAGGTTAGAAGCCATCCAGTTCGTAGTATTCATCCTCGGTGCCCTCGGAGTCGGAGTCATCGTCGTCAGCGATGACAATAATGTCATCGGAAGGGACACTCTCTGGGGTATCGTCATCAAGGATTATTATCTCGTCATCGTCGGTGGCGCCGGCTGGAGCAGGCTCATCCTCGATGATTATTATCTCGTCGGAATCGACAGCAGGGGTTTCTTCCTCATCGATGACAATAATGTCATCGGAAGGGACAGGCGGAGCGGCTGGGGATTCCTCCTCGATGACCACGGTGCTATCATCGGAAGGGACAGGCGAAACAGCTGGGGCGGATGGGGAATCTTCTTCGATAACTACGGTGCTATCATCGGAAGGGACAGGCGAAACAGCAGGAGCGGATGGGGATTCTTCCTCGATGACCACGGTGTTATTATCGGAAGGGGCAGCAAGGGCTTCTTCTTCAATCTCGAAATCACCTCCGAAGCTATCGCTATCGCTTTCAATTTCATAATCGCCCTCGCCATTGACCTCGCCATCGCTATCGCCTTCGCTTTCGCTGACTTCCTGCTTAGGGAGAAGAATAGGACTGATGTTACGAGGCACAGAACCACCATCGTCGAGGTCGCGACCAGAATCGACGGTCTCCATGAGGCGCTGCATATTAGGATTGCCGAACGGCAGGAAGTTCTCGTCGTAGTATTTGTCGTAGTCGTCGTAACTGAAGTTCACGCCAAGCAACTCACGGTTCTTCGCACTGATGATAATCGAACGACTCTTGCCCAACCGCTGCACGACACTCTGCTGCTGATACAACTGATGAGCATATTCGAGAGCCTCATCATAGTTGTTGAAGCCATCGACCTTCATGACATGCAATCCGTCCTGGTCTTCAATCTCCAGTCCGAAGTTGCGCACCATATAACTGGTGAAGTTGTATTTTGCCAGTTCATAGAGCAACTGGTTCTCGTTGACAGAATCAGGCTGATAGGCAATCATGAACACGAACTCGATGTCGCGGTCAGGCACAAACTGACGGGCCGCGATAGAATCGCTATCGTTCATCACAGCAGAGCGGCGCGCCCACACATCACCGATATCGAACCTACCGCCACGGAGTTTCTTACCCTCCTTGACACCATTGACAATCATACCCGCCATCGTTGCGAGTTTGCTCTGTGGGAAGTCCTTCACCACGGTGTTCATATCCTCCAAACAACCATCGCTATCGCCGGCATTGAGTTTGCTCAAACCACCGATGAACACGAACTTGTCGCGGTTGGCACCAAGAGGGAATCGCTCAGCAGAGAGGCGGGTGTTGGTCTTCACCTCACTGAAACGATCAGCCTTGAAAGCGTTGTATGTGGCAGCGTAGAGCGAGTCTTCAATCTGCACACCGAACTGCTGATTTTCTACGAAGTAAGGGTCGGTGAGCAATGTTGTCCACTTGCTGTCAGGATAGGCGTTCTTCAATTTTTCAATGTAGCCCTGCGCCACTCCCGGCTGTTCCATACGCGAATAGAGAAGGAACATGTGGTAGTAGGCGTCAGCCATATTCTCGAAGGTAGGATACTGTGTCTCGAGGCGCTGGAACTGTCGCTCGGAGAGTATGAGGTTGTCGAGTTTGTCCTTGAAGATAACACCCGAATTGTAGAGTCCATCCATGATGATGAGGTTGGAAGCCTCAACCTGCTCCTCGGTGAACGGAATCTGTGCGAGGTAGTATTCACGCTTGTGAGGGTCGTTAGCCAGCGAGTCCTCCTCTGCCTGCTTTGCCAGTTCTGCCTCCATAGCGGCGATAGAGTCGCGCTGCTCGTCGGTGAGATCGAGGTCGGCATCGTCGTTGAAGTTCACGACGGTCTGATTGCTTCGTCTCCAGTGGTCGGCATTCTCACGCTTTCCCCAAGTCTTCTGGAAGGCTTGCTTACCCTGATTCACGGTCATCTGGTTGTAGAAATACCACTGTCCGTTGGCATCACGCTGATTATTCGGGGTGGTAGGAGTATTCTGACGGCCATTCTGCGCACCGTTCTGTCCCTGCACACGTGCTGCATTCTCCTCAGCAAGACGGTCTTTCTCTTCCTTCTCCTTGCGTTTCAGTTCGTTGATGACACGGTCGATAGCCTCGTTACGATCCTTCTCGCTCATCTTCGCCAACTCCTGGAGAGAGTCCTGAAGATGGATGGCGTCAGTGTAAGGGACCAGCTGGTCGAGTTTCTTTGAGCGATCAGCCAACTGCTTGTAGTCGTCGCGCTCCTTATCCAACAGACCGATAGCCTCGCCATAGCAACGGGCAGCATCGGAGTATTTCTCCATATCCCAGTAGATATCGCCAAGGCGAAGCAGGAGGACACCCTTCTCCACACCGGCACGAGTGGCTTTCTTATTGCCTTTCTCGTAGGCGATGACAGCGTTGGTGGTGTCTTTCTGCAACATATAGATGTTACCGATGGCATAGTAAACCTGATCGAGATAATCCTTGTTGTTCTCATTGCGAGCCATTCGCTTCAGGCGCGAAATCATCTGCTTCGACTGTCCCTGCGCCATAACCTCGGTCATAGCGATGCGGGCATTGAACTCCAGTTCGTAAGGTGGATTCTGGCGAATCACCCTCTTGTAGGCTTTGTAAGCCTCGGTGTTGTTGCCAGTCTTGGCATAGAGCTGTCCGAGAAGGAAATACTCACGCGCCTTCTGCTTCTTGCGCATCTCGTGCTTTATGACCTTCTTGAGATAAGGAATGGCCTTATCGTACTCGGCAGTGTGGATGTAATAGTCGGCATAGGTGTAGTCCCATTCCTTGCGAGCCGACCAATGCAGCGAGTCGCGCGACATATTACGGATCACATCCTCGGCATCATACAACCATCCCTCTTCGATATAACTCTTTGCAAGCCAAGCACGGGCTTTACCATAGATGGCAGGCTGAGTCTGATACAGACGACTCATATATGCGAAAGTGGCTGCCGAGGCATCGAACTCACCCTTATGGAACTGTGAGCGTCCCATGAGCATCCACGCCTTCCACATCATTGGGTTGTACTCACGACGGCTCAACCACTCGATGTCTTTCTCTGTCTTGCGGCGTTTCTTGTTCCACTCAGGGCGCTTTTTGATGGAATGCAACTTGATGGTTTTCTCGCTCTTCTCGATAGCCCTGTCGAAATTGCCGGCACCGATTTTCTGGCTCTGCTTGTTGCCTACGGTATAGAGAGGGATGAGTTCGGTGTAGTTGTCCTTGTTGCCTTTCTCCTTTTCCAGAGAACCGTCGATATATGCGAGAGTACCGTTGTAGTAGGTGTTGTATTTGGCACTGAACGAATGCCAGAAGCGGGTTTTGCCAGTGTTTTTCTGGGTAGAACAAGCGGTGACGAGAATGAGCATCATTCCCATCAACACCAAAACGATATGTCCGCTATTTCTTTTCACTGATTATATAAACGTAGTTTTATATAATTTATTGCCCACTATCGGTATAATTTATTATTTCGTTAATTCGCAAGGATGATATATTCGTCCTTCACCTGGTCGGGCATGTTAATCTCACGAAGGATAAGACTGCGGTTCCAGGCTTTCACCTCGTCAGGGCGCATTGTCTCCATCACCTCACGAAACTCCTCCGCCTCGTCATCGGTATAATCGTCGGAAGCACGCCCCTTGAAACGGTCGAGTTCCTCGTCGTCGAAATACTCGATATCCTTAACTGCGGCTTCCATCATACAGGTCTGCTCGCATTTGGCATTCTCGCCGTCGCAGGTGGAACAGTCGGTGCCAATCTCTATCTTTTCCTCCTTATCCCAAAGGAGCGATGCTCCGGCAGCAATGGTGCCAATCACAACAAGAGCTACAATGAGAATCCACATAATTCAAGGTCGTGCCAATAATGAGGGTAGGACTTGCTCACTACCTCCGGGTTGTTAATCTTTATTCCGTCGATGACATACGCCAACGGTGCAAACGCCATCGCCATTCGGTGGTCTTCGTATGTGTCGATGGCCTCCATTGTTGGTTCGCAGCGCTCTCCGTCCCATGTCAGTTCGTTGTCATTGTGATCATGAAGCACAAAACCGAGTTTACGGAGTTCCGCCTTCAACGCCTCGATGCGGTCGGTCTCCTTGATTTTCAGTGTAGAAAGACCGGTGAAGTCGAACGGGATGCCCATTCCGCAGCAAGTGCAGACAACAGTCTGGGCAAGGTCAGGACAACCGGAGAAGTCGAACTGCAAGCGTGGCAACGAGCGTCCGGTCTTGGTTAGGACAACCGTTGACGGTGTGCCGTCGGTGCTCTGCTCAAAGGTTGTCTTCACGCCCAGCAGCGAGAAGATATATTTCACCTTGGTGTCGCCCTGCGGACTGTTGTCCATCAGTCCGGTGAGGCGGATTTCGGCATCTTCATCGTTGCAGAGAGCCATCATCTGATACCAGTAGGAAGCACCGCTCCAGTCGCTTTCCACATAGTAAGGACAAGGGGTGTAAGGGCGTGGCTCGACATGGATGGTGTCAACATCGGTCCATTCAGCCTCGGCACCGAAATCGCGCATCATGCCAAGGGTGAGGTCGATATAAGGACGGGAAATGATGTCGCCTGTGAGTTGCAGGGTGAGTCCGCGTTTCATCTTCGGACCAATCATCAACAGTGCCGAGATATACTGTGAACTGACATCGCCCTTTATCTGCAACGAACCACCTTCGAGTTCCTTTCCGCTGATTTTCAGTGGTGGGAAGCCCTCCTCGCCCACATATTCTATATCCGCGCCTAATGTGCGCAGGGAGTTCACGAGGATTGCGATAGGACGATGTTGCATGCGCTCAGTGCCAGTGATGATATGTTCGCCTGGGGTGACGCTCAGGAATGCCGTAGTGAAGCGCATGGCTGTTCCGGCTGCCTTGATGTTGATTTCGTAAGGCATATCGTTGAGCGCAGCCACCATCACATCGGTATCGTCGCAATCGCTGAGATTATCGAGTTTGCACGCACCACCAGCCAGGGCACTGATAACCAAGGCTCTGTTGCTGATGCTTTTCGAAGCTGGCAGCGATATCGTTTCGCGCAGAGTATGCGGTGCAAGTATGTTATATGTCATTTTTATAATCTTTAGTGTCAATCCGGAGTATCTACACCACCGGAATTTGTATTTTATACAAAAGTACACATAAAAAACGAATTCTCCAAATATAACACCAAAATAAGATAAATCACTTAACGAGCCCAACTCGCAATTCGTACATTATTACCTGCAAATCGTAAAAAAAGAACCAAAAAATAATAATATCATAAAAAGGTGGCCCTTTACCACCCCAAAGCATTTGGGAATATAGAAATAATTGACTACCTTTGTAATGTGGAGCATGGCGAAAGAATGCTTCAGGAGTTGTGATGAAAGATACAACCAATCGTACGAACTAATAAAACCTATAAAAAATGAAAAAACTTTTCTTACTCATGGCTTTGGCGGTAGGTATTACTGCTCAGGCAAAGGATGTGAAGGTGACTTCTCCTAACGGAAAAATCGCTGTAAGCATCAGTGACAAGGGTGGTTCACTCACCTACTCTACCGCTTTTGGCGGGAAAACAGTGTTCACACAGAGCGGTCTTGCCGTTCAGTTGGAGAAAAAAACTCTCGGCGAGAAGGCTAAGATCGGTGGCGTGGCTACTAAAAAGGTGCACGAAGTGCTGAAACCAGTGGTGCCTATCAAGCAGTCCACCATCAACAACGACTACACTCAGGCTACCCTCTCGATGGCGGGCAACTACAAAGTGGAGTTCCGTGTGTTCGACAATGCTGTGGCTTACCGCTTCATCTTGAACGAGAAGGACTCGGTGAATGTTGTAAACGAGACATTCAACCTGAAACCTGCAGAGGAGATGGCTGTTCACTTCCAGCCTACAGGCGATTGGGGTAGCAATTCGGAATCTCCTTACATAAACTGTATGCTCAAAGAATGGCAGCACAACCACGATATGTCGGTGCTTCCAATGGCCCTCTCTTCTACAAGCGAGGATCTCCACCTGCTCATCAGCGAGACCGACCTTCGCGACTATTCCGGTTTGTATATCCGTGGTAACGGCGAGAAAGACTGCCTCTCTGGACATCTGGTGCCTTACTACAAGAACTGGGAATTGTTCTGGGACCGCGGCACAAAGGTGAACGAGTTAGCAAACTATGCTGCCCGCACCATCGGTAAGCGTTCATTGCCTTGGCGATATGTAGTGATTTCAGATGCAAAGGGCATTATCGAGCAGACTCTCAATGCACAGTTGGCTGGCAAGTGCGAGATTGAGGATCCTTCATGGATCAAACCGGGACAGGTTTCTTGGGACTGGTGGAACCACAAGGCTCTCTATGGTCCTGACGTGAACTTCACTCCTGGATGCAACACCGATACATATAAGTATTATATCGACTTCGCTTCAAAATACGGCGTGAAGTATATCATCATGGACGAGGGTTGGTCGAAGACTACCTTCTCGCCATTCACCCCTAACGACAACCTCGACCTCCAGGAGTGTATTCGCTATGGTAAGGAGAAGGGCGTTGGTATTATCCTCTGGCTCACATGGAGCTGCGTGGAGCGTAACCTCGACACTATCTTCAAGACCTACGAGGAATGGGGCATTGCCGGAACAAAAATTGACTTCATGGACCGTCAGGACCAGTGGATGATAAACTGGTATGAGCGTACCATCAAGGAAGCTGCAAAGCATCACATGGTTGTTGACTTCCACGGTGCAATGAAACCAGCCGGATTGGAGCATCGCTATCCAAACCTCCTCGCTTACGAGGGTGTACGCGGTATGGAGCAGATGGGTGGATGTCATCCTGACAACACTATGTATATTCCATTCCTCCGCAATGCCGTTGGTGCTGCCGACTTCACTCCTGGTGCAATGATCAATACTCAGCCTGAGTTTGACCGTCCTTCTGATCCAAACTGCTCTGCAATGGGTACTCGCGCTTACCAGATGGCTCTCTTCACCGTACTCGAAACAGGTACACAGATGCTTGCCGACTCGCCAACACAGTATTACAAGAATGCTGACTGCACCGAGTTCCTTGCACAAGTTCCTTGTACTTGGGACGAGACAAAGGCTATCGAGGCTCAGTTTGGTGAGTATCTCATCGTTGCAAAACGTCACGGCAACAAGTGGTTCGTTGCTGGTATTACAAACAACAAGGAGAAGACTCGCCACTTCCATGTTGCTCTCGATTTCCTCTCGGCTGGTTCGCACAAGATGACAATCGTTACCGATGGTTTCAACGCTGGTCATCAGGCTATGGACTACCGCATGGAGAAAAAGAATGTCACCAATGCTGATGTTCTCGACATCACAATGGTTCGCAACGGTGGTTTCACCGCAATCATTGAATAAGGAAATATTATAGAAGGACTAGAAATTCTAGAATATCTAGAAAGCCTAGAAATCGAGTAGGAGGAAAACGAAGTGGTTTTCTTCCTACTTTCGTTTTCCGACCTC
>JAUNIK010000037.1 GCA_030523505.1 Prevotellaceae bacterium
CGAAAAGCGCTCACTGATATGGGCAAACCCTTCGCCGGTGATGTACATCCAGAAATAACCGTAGTTGGCGATGCAGTGCTCGAAGCCGCAGAGGATGAAGAACATTATCGGGAGGATCACCATTATCGGATTTGATGTCTTGCGCCAACCGTTTACGGCGAGGTACATCATTGCTCCACAGCCCCATGACAAAATCAATGCACTGATCCAACTCTGCGATACCTTCGTTGCAACCATAGCATCTATGGCACTGACATTCAGGCGGGTAGCGTTAGCCGCAGAACAGACGAGGGCGATGCCGATGAAGTTGAACACGATGATAGGGAGCATGCCCTTGCGGAGATTCCATAGGTCGCTGAACGACTCCACATATCCGATGCGACCAGTGTAGAGTGGATAGCCCTTGATAAGGATGCTCAACAGTCCCAATGAGAACAGGAACGAGCCTGCAATCTTGTTTTCGCTTACAACATATACAAGGTCGCCCATGCCGATGAGGGCGCCTGCAAGAACTGACTGAATGTAGAATTTAAGATTTTCGTTGTTCATATTTCCTATTTTGCTTTTGTGATTATTACGAATCCGCCCTGTTTTGCTATTGTTACGCGAAGCGGTTTACCTTTTAATGATATCTCTTTCTTCTCTGCCTCACGAGTCTTGGCGTTGTCGCAGAACAATGTGACGGTGTTGCCGGAAGTGAACTCGTCAAGCGGTATGCTGATTGTCAACGGATAGTCGAGGGCGTTGTTGCCGGCAATATACCATGTATCACCATGACGGCGCGCCATGACGATGTATCTTCCCGGGTATCCTTCTATGAAACGTGTTTCATCCCATGTGGTAGGAACCTCGCGGAGGAAGTCCATGCAGAGTGTAGGAGCCGCCACACCCTCGGCGTTGTAGTCAGTGCTCTCGATGGTGTTCACGCCGATATTCTCTGGGGCAAGGGCGAAGTTCTGGATAGGGTTCTGGAACAGAATGGTCGTTGCAAGTTCATGGCAATCGGTGGTGCGACGGGTGTTGCCGCCTTTGTTGCCTTTCTTTAAGTGACGGTTCATGAAGCAACCGCCCCATTCCATACAACCTATAGTGTTACGCAGGAAAGGATGAAGAGCAGTGTTCTGTGCCTCGACATCGCAGAAATGCTGGTCGAAGATGAGGTTCTCGCTGGCAAGCACAGCCTCGCTGCCCACATAGTTTGGGTACATGCGCTCCCAGCCACGAGGGATGGTGCAACCGTGGAAGATTACCATCAGTCCGTGGTCGTCGGCATCGCTCAGAATCTGCTCGTATAGTCGCATTGTCTCCTGCTTGTCACCACCGAAGAAGTCCACCTTTATGCCCTTCACACCTATCTTCTGCATCCAGCGCATATACTCCTTGCGCTTTATCGGGTTGCCCATGATGTTTATTGGTCCCTGTTCAATATCGTTCCACCAACCACTCGAACTATACCAGAGGAACACATCGATGCCCTCTTGATGAGCATACTCCACAAGACTCTCCATCTTCTCGCGACCGATATTGCTATCCCACCAGTTGTCGATAAGCACATATCGGAAGTTCATTGCCTTCGCCAGTCGGATATACTCCTGCTGATCGCTGTAGTTGATAGACCCATCCTGCCATACAATCCAACTCCAGGTGCCTTTGCCGAAAATGTATTTGTTGGCGGTAGTGTAACGCGGTTCTACATTATCCCATGCAACGGTAGTCTCGACAATCGGCTTGAGACTGGTGCCAACAGTGATTGTTCGCCAAGGAGTGGCGTTAGGCAGCGACATCGCTGGTTCGATGGTACCGTTGCCATTGTTCTCCTCAGGCATAGGAAACTCCAAGGTATAGAGTCCGTCGCCCTTCATGTCCGACAATCGACTACCGCAATAACGGCTGTCAACATCCGTTTCGCTCACCATCACCCAACCCTCGCGGCGAGAATCCGCACTGCTGTTGATGTGGAAAAGGCAAGGGAAGGTATAGCCATGACCGTATTTCGAACGAGTGGACATCGGTTCGTCGAAGAGGTATTCCTCCTCGTAGGACGGTTTTGTTGATTTCCATCCAATCATCGCATCGCTCTGTGGACAGAGGAATGTGGTGGTTGAATGAGGGAAATCGAATCCCGTAGCCTCGCGCATCACACGGACAGAACGCTTCTTGCCGTTCCTCTCGTCATCCCATACCGGCAGTTCGTAGCGGAAAGCAATGTCGTTGTTGCTTATGCGGAATGTTATCGTAATCTCTTGATTATGAGCGTTCTTCAGCGTGTGCTTGTACTCGTTCTGGTCGAAGTGCACACTGGCGGTCTTGCAGCGGTCAAGAGTGTAGTCGCCCTCGAGATGGTTCACCTCCGATTTAACCATAGTCATGTCCTTGGTGAAATCACCGCAGTCAGCCAGTAAGCCCAAGGGACTGATATCCAACATCTGCACATCGTCATAGGCAACACTGTACATAGGATGACCTTCGGTAATCTGGAATGTCACAGCCAGTTTGCCGTCGGGGCCGCTCATCAGAGTCTGAGAATAAACAGAAACCGCGATGAATGCCGATAAAAGAAGGAAGAACTTTCTCATTGCTTATTTATATTAATGTATTAACGCTATTATTCCGCTGATTCCCATGTAGGCATAGACAATCTTGCGGAGGGTTGGAGTGGAAATCCTGTCGAACACTTTGCTTCCCACCCATGTGCCAAGCAACACAGCCACAATGCCGTAACACCAGGCAGTGCCCACCTCGGCAGTCAGGAAACCGTTACGCGCCCGGAATACCGTCATGCAAAGATTGCCGATAAGGAAATAAGACTGGGCAAGAGCGATATATTCGTTTTTTGTTTTCGTAGAACCAAGGAAATACAGCACTGCCGGAGGTCCCTGCATGCCAAACAACCCGCCCATGATGCCCGACAGCGTACCCATGGAAATCTGTGTGGGCAGGTTCGGTTTGAGGTGAATCTTCTCGCTGATAAAGAAGAAATAGATAGAGGCGATGATGAGAGTGATGCCGAGGATTGTCTTCAGAGTGTGGTCGGCAGAACGAGCCACAAACTGCACCGCAAAGAATGAAACGAAGAGGAACGTGATGAGGATAGGGAGCAGCAGTCGCCAGTCGATATATTCCCACATCTTTGCCACGATAATGGTTGATGTCACAGCAGCCAGCAGTCCCGAGAGAGTTGTCGCCTCTCCATACGACGGCATGAGATAAGGCAGCATGGTCATTATGAAAATGCCGAAACCGAAGCCGCTCACCCGTTGTACGAAAGCTGCCCCGAAACAGAATAATGATAATAGTAAAAGCGTAGACATCAACATACTTCTGCAAATTTACTCAATTTCGCAGATATAACGAAAATTGTGGGCTGTTTTTTTGGCAGTTTGAAAAGAATAGGCTATTTTTGCGCCATTCTAATTGAATAGTGACGGCAAATTGACTTTTAGCGATGAATAAACAAAGACAATATTTATTAGGAATAGGATGCGCAGTGGTACTATTCTTATTGGTGGTATTGCTGGGTGGGAAGTGCTCCAACAAGAAAGTTCCTGTGGCTCCTGTTGACACAATGCAACTGTTGCTGCGCCAGATACAAGACTGTTCGCGAATCTATGCTACAGAAGTGAATGTCCACAAGATTGTGACCCATAACGACAACCAGCAGATTCATCTGAAGGTGCTGGGCAAGGAGTTCTTCAAGGATATTCCGCTAAGTAAGCGAAAGATTGCCATTCCGATGGATGTGACACTGAAGGCGTATGTTGATCTCAGCGAGTTCAGTGCTTCGAATGTAAAGAGAAGAGGCAACAAGGTGGAGGTGACACTCCCTGATCCTAAGATAATGCTAACGCATACGAAACTCAACAACGAGAATATCGTGAGAAAAGGCAATATGTTTGCGCCAAAATTCACCGACGAGGAACTGCTGTCTTATGCAGCGCAGGGTAGGGCAGATGTGATAAAAACAATCCCTGACTTGAACGTCCTTCCTATGGCTCGCGTGGGAGCGGCACGAACGTTGATACCAATCTTTGAGCAGCTCGGATATAATGCCGAAGATATAACTATTACCTTCCGAAAAGAATTTACTTTCAACGAAATACAACGCTTTGTTCAAACTGATTAATCCATAGGCTATGAAAGATAAGATATTGCAATTCGCGAAAACCTATAAGAAAGAACTGTGTATCGTTGCTGTCACGGCTATAGTTGCTGTTGCTATCACCCTTTTCTTTATGAAGAAAGATTGGGGCTCGGGCATTGATGTTGGAGTGAGTGGCACAGAGATTGATAATACTCCGCAGATTGTTCAAAAAATCAAACAGATTGGTGAATGGGAATTTCTGAGTGTTACCAGCGAGGAACTTGTTGATACTACAGCTTCGAATAAGGTTATAGGAATCAAAATCGGCAAGGACAAACAACTTGTCCGCGTTTATACGGGAACCCTTCGTTTCGGTATTGACACAAAGGAGATGGCAGAGCAGTCGTTTGAGGTTATTGATGACACACTCGTCGTGACGCTTCCTGAAATAAAACTCCTTGATGAGAATTTCATCGATGAGGCAAAGACTGTGGCTTTCTATGAGAATGGCAGTTGGAGCGATCAGGACCGCCAGAAACTGTACGAGAAGGCCGTCCGCCAGATGAAGGAGAATAACGTAACCCCGGCAAACCTCTCGAAAGCCCGCAGCAATGCCATCGAGCAGATGAATGTGATGCTCAAAGCAATGGGCGCAAAGCGGTATAAGGTAAAATAAAGCCCCTCCCCAGCCCTCCCCTCATGGGGCGGGAGCTTTTGAGGTTAGCTTTTCTATCGGAGAGCACACTGTCAGAAAGAGTAGATACTACTCCCTCCCAATGAGGGGAGGGCTGGGGAGGGGCTCTTGGGTGGCTCCTTTCTTGATTTCCCTTTGTAAAAGGGCTTTTTTATCGTTAATGAATTTTAAAACGATTGTTATTTGCTTGAAATTGCTTATTTTTGCATAACATTCCCTATTGTGGCGTCTTTTGATGCCAAGTAATTTACACTTTAGTGTATCTGGATAAGTATGGTAAAAAGAAAAAATAAGCAAAAGAAACATCGTGGATGGCAGTCTGTCACCCTCTGTGTAAGTACAGCAATGGTTTTGGTGCTCCTCGGAATGGTTGTGCTCAGTGTGCTCACTGCCCATAACCTTTCAAACTACGTAAAGGAGAATTTCGTCATCACCCTCACCCTCGAGGATGATATGACCCAGCCAGAGACAACCCAGTTGACAAAATCACTCCAGAGCAAAGAGTTCGTGCGCCAGTTGCAGTTTATCAGCAAGGAAGAGGCGTTGAAGGAGCAGATCAAAGCAATGGGCTCGGATCCTACCGAGTTCATTGGTGCCAATCCGTTCATGGCTTCTGTTGAATTGTATTTGAAGAGCGAATATGCCAACAGCGATTCCCTCCGTTGGGTACAGAAGGCATTGAAGCGTTATCCGAAAGTCAGCGAGATAACCTATCAGCGCGACCTTATGGATAGTGTGAACACCAATCTTCAGCGCATTAATATCGTGTTGCTCGTTCTTGCTCTGTTGCTCACAGGAGTATCGTTCACACTCATCAACAACACCGTCCGTCTTGGTGTCTATGCCCGTCGATTCAATATCCACACGATGAAACTCGTAGGTGCTTCGTGGGGCTTCATCCGTAAACCGTTCATCCGTCAGAGCATGCTCGTGGGAGTTGTTGCGGCCATCATTGCTGACCTTGTTCTTGCCGGAGCCTTGTATGCCCTTTACACCTATCAGGAGAATATGCTCAACATCGTGACCTGGGAGGTAATGGCGATAGCAGGTGTGGCAGTGTTCGCTTTCGGCTTGTTCATCACTTGGATTTGCACATATATCTCGGTGAACAAGTTCCTGAAAATGAAAGCCGGTCAGCTGTATAAGATTTAGAAACAAGAAATACGACAAACAATATGAATAAGAAAAATTTCGCTTTTGACAAAGTCAATTTCATCTTGCTTGCAGCAAGCATCTGCGTTATCCTTTTAGGATTTGTACTCATGAGTGGAGGCAGTTCTACCCGCGAGGCTTACGATCCTTCAATCTTCGACGCACGCCACACAAAACTGGCACCAGCAGTATGTTTCATCGGTTTTATCTCATTGGTTTATGCTGTTGTGAGAAAGCCAAAGGATGATAAGAGCATCAGCAAGGAAGCCGATGAAAAGGAAATCAAGGATGTAAAGTAATAGAAGGCAAGGATGGATTGGTTACAAGCATTGATTCTCGGACTCGTTCAGGGTCTGACAGAATACTTACCAGTATCAAGTTCTGGTCATCTGGAGTTAGGCAAGATTCTCCTTGGTCCACAGGCCGAGGCAGGTGGTTTGACATTCGATATCGTTGTGCATGTCGCAACAGTGTTGTCAACACTCGTCATCCTGTGGAAGGAGATAGTATGGTTGCTCAAAGGACTCCTCAAGTTCCAGTGGAATGATGAGGCTCGCTACACACTCACCATCATCATCTCGATGATTCCTGTGGGCGTTGTAGGTCTTTGCTTCAAGGATTATATCGAGAGCATCTACGAAGGTCATGTGGCCGTTGTTGTTGGTTGCTGTCTGCTCATCACCGCATTGCTGCTTGCGTTGACACATTTCTTCCCTAATGGTTTCACAAGCAAACCAAAAGAGAAGATTTCCGGACTGCACGCTTTCATCATCGGTATAGCACAGGCTTGTGCTGTACTCCCTGGTCTGAGCCGTTCGGGCAGCACCATCGCTACCGGTCTGTTGCTCGGCAATGACAAGAAGAAACTGGCACAGTTCTCTTTCCTCATGGTCATTCCTCCTATTCTTGGTGAGGCACTCATCGACTTCAAGCATATCTTCGCTCCATCAGAGGAGTATCTCGCAACCCATGCAGGAGAGATGGCTTCAATACCAACACTGTCGCTCATCGTTGGTTTCGTTGCAGCATTCCTCTCGGGCTGTCTGGCTTGCAAGTGGATGATAAACCTTGTCAAGAAGTTCTCGCTTATTTATTTCGCCATCTATTGTGCTGTGATAGGTGTTGTAGTACTCTGTCTGGCATAAAATATCTTGGTATATGATAAATTTTCGCGAAGGAGTAATCATCTGCATTAACAAACCCTACAAGGCTTCCAGCTTCGGGGCACTGGCATTCGCTCGTACTCGTATATCGAGAGCGCTCAACATCAGAAGAGCCAAGATGGGACACGCCGGAACCCTCGACCCATTGGCGACAGGCGTTCTTATCCTCTGTACAGGCAAGGCAACAAAACGCATTGAGGAGTTGCAGTTGCACGACAAGGAATACACAGCGACACTGCAATTCGGTGCTACCACAGCTTCGTTTGATATGGAGCATCCAGAGAGTGAATGGTTCGAGAAGGACCATATCACCGAGGAGAAGGTGCGTGAGGCACTGAAACAGTTTGTAGGCGACATCGACCAGGTTCCACCAATCTTCTCGGCTTGCAATGTCAATGGCAAGAGAGCCTATCAGTTGGCACGAAAAGATCGTGAGGTGGAACTCAAAGCAAAGAAGATTCATATCGAGGAGATAGAACTGCTTTGGTTTGATGATGAAAAGAAACAAGCACAGATTCGTGTTGTCTGTGGAAAAGGTACATACATCCGTTCCTTGGCACGCGACATCGGTAAGGCACTCGATTCCGGCGCATATCTCACTCAGCTGTGCCGCACTCGTGTAGGTAAATACACACTCGATGACTGTCTCACTTACGATAACTTCGATGAGTGGCTGGCGTCGCAGGAGTTAGTTCCATGGGACGATAATAAATAAAACAAACAACTATAATGAAACTATCACAATTTTCCTTTGACCTGAAGAAATCTCAGGTGCCACTTTATCCTCATAGTCTCGAGCGTGAGTTTGAGAATGAGGACGGAACAGTAGAGAAATACCGCATTACCCGTCAGGACGAGGCTCGTTTGATGGTGCTCCACCGCAAGTCGGGCACTATCGATATGTATCGCAAGGATGCTGACGGTAAGCCTGTAAAGGGCGAGTTCCTGCAGTTCAAAGACTTGCTCGACTATTTCGATGAGCACGACACATTCATCCTCAACGATACAAAGGTGTTCCCAGCACGTCTGTATGGTACCAAGGAGAAGACTGATGCAAAGATCGAGGTGTTCCTTCTCCGTGAGCTCAATGCCGAGATGCGTCTTTGGGATGTGCTTGTTGAACCAGCACGTAAGATCCGTATCGGCAATAAGCTCTTCTTCGACGATTCAAGTACAATGGTTGCTGAGGTCATCGACAACACTACTTCGCGTGGTCGTACACTCCGTTTCCTCTATGAGAGCTCTCATGAGGAGTTCAAGAAGAACCTCTATGCCCTTGGCGAAGCCCCACTGCCACATTATATCCTCGACCAGCGTCCAGGCAAGAAGGCTGACGAACAGGATCTTTCTGATTTCCAGACAGTATTTGCAAAGAACGAGGGTGCGGTGACTGCTCCTGCTACATCACTTCATTTCTCACGCGAGATGATGAAGCGCATGGAGATTAAGGGTATCAATACAGCATTCATCACTGTTCACTGCGGTCTTGGTTGCTTCAGCCCTATCGAGGTGGGAGACCTCACAAAGCATAAGATGGACTCAGAGCAGGTTATTATCTCGCCAGAGGCTTGCGATCTCGTCAACAAGACAAAGAATGACGGTCACCGTGTGTTGGCTGTAGGTGCCAGTGTGGCAAAAGCAACAGAGTCGTCGGTGGGCACTGACGGTATGCTCAAGGAGTTCGACGGATGGACAAACAAGTTCATCTTCCCTCCTTACGACTTCGGCATGGCCGACAATATGCTCGTGAACTTCTATCACCCAGAATCGACAATGTTGATGCAGACATGCGCTTTCGGTGGTTATGAACTCGTGATGGAGGCCTACAACCTTGCATCAAAGCACGGCTATATGTTCGGTTGCTTCGGTGATTCGCTCCTCATCCTCAACGACTAATTCCCATTCCGCCATGCCCACAGCAACGGTCTATCTCTCGCTCGGCACAAACCTCGGTGATAAGTCGTGGAATATCCGTGAGGCAGTGCGCCTCATCGGCGAGAGGGTAGGGCGAGTGGTGAAAGAGTCGTCGGTGATAGAAACCGAACCGTGGGGATTCCATTCCGACAGTTCTTTCCTCAATGCCTGCGTCGAGGTGGCAACACCGCTGTCTCCACGCTGTGTGTTGAAGGTGACGCAACAGATAGAGCGCCAGTTGGGCAGAACGCAGAAAAGTGTCGATGGAGTCTATCACGACCGACTTATTGATATAGACATATTGTTATATGGTGACCTCACGATTGATGAGCCCGACCTCAAGATTCCCCATCCGTTGATGTACGAGCGCGATTTCGTGATGATCCCCCTAAAAGAAATAAGGAGACCCCTCCCCAGCCCTCCCCGTGATGGGAGGGAGTAGTATCTACTCTTTCTGACAGTGCGGCGTCCGGATGGCGGTTTATTTTCTGTTTATCGCCTTATGGTTATGTCGAGTGGTGAGAAGCACCACGCTGATGTGAGTGGTTCAAAATATCTGGATGCTTGCATACAAGGATTTTGAAGCGCTCATAGCAGCAAGCCAATAAGCTCGACATGAGCAGAAGGGGTTTTTGAGGTTTTTGTTAATCATGCACCAAGCCTTATGGCTCCATTTAGAAGATTTATATAACCAACCTTTAAGAAATGAAAAAGTATTTGTTTATACTCATGACAGCCCTTCTGTAGCTGTCTTGTACTTCACAGGCACAGGAAGACAATCCTGTACAGCAGTTTATCAACGACAACCATCTCTCTGAAGAACTCGCAGAGCGCCTCTCGGCAATCAGCATCAAGGTGGAGAGCATGAGTGCCCCTCTCTCAAAACTCGTTCAGGAGTATCGTTCAACAGAAGATCCTGCGCGCCGTGAGGCTATCGAGGCAGAATATGATAAGTTGGCAGGCGAAATGTCGGTTTACATCAAGCAGGCAATCAAGGACAACCGCGACAACCTCATTCCTGCCTTCTTCGCTCCACAGCTCATGTACGAACTCTCTCTCGATGAGTTGAAGGAACTCTGTGCTGAAGGTACTGGCTACTACAACCACGAGAACATGAAGATGCCTAAACGACTTCTTGAAGGACTTTTGAAGCGTGCTCCAGGAAGCAAGTTCGTTGACCTTGAGGAGAACGACCTCCAGGGAAATCCTCATAAGCTCTCAGAGTATGTAGGCAAAGGCAACTATGTCCTCGTTGACTTCTGGGCATCATGGTGTGCTCCATGTCGTGCAGAGATGCCAAATGTAAAGGCAGCTTATGAGAAGTATCATGCAAAAGGCTTCGAGGTAGTCGGTCTTTCGTTCGACAATAAGAAGGAAGCATGGGAGAAGGCAGTCAACGACCTTGGTCTCAACTGGGTGCACCTCTCTGACCTCAAAGGTTGGCAGACCGTCGCTGGACAGGTATATGGCGTAAGTTCCATTCCTGCATGTATCCTCGTAGGTCCTGACGGTGTCATCGTAGCCGAAGGACTCCGTGGTGAAGCCCTCGGCAAGAAACTCGCCGAGATCTACGGCGAGTAAAAGCCCGTGCTATGACTATAACAATAAAATTTGTGTCATCGTCATCGTTATCGTTTATACATATGAAACATTTCATTGCACTTTTTCTGCTCATGGCGATGCCGCTTGCCGGATGGTCGCAGGATGTGTCAGCATCCTACGAACTGTCGCGACTGACAGGATATATCCGCCTATCGCATATCGGTGACGGTACCTGCGATGAACTCACAGCGGTCATTGATTCCATCGACGCAAAGAACCACACAGCCAACTTCGTCCTCGACCTCCTCGAGGCTGACGGCGATTACGGTATGCCCGCTGTCGATGTAGCCTTGCAACTCCTCAGTCAGCGTCAGCGCTTTGCCATTCTCGTTGGACAGAAGAGTGGGGGAGCAGCCGAACAGGTGGCTATGATGATGCAGAACGACAAGCACGCTGTGACATTAGGCAGTCGTACAAAAGGCGGTTATCTGGCTGATGTGCGATATGTACCAAACGACAAGTATCTGACACAGTGGTACGACAGTATCTGCCGATATAATATCGCCGAGAAGACAGCCCGCGAATATGCCAGACAGAACGATGTCAAGGCAAAGTATCATAATGCCGATGACCTCGTGAAGAACTTTGATGAAAACGGTGAGATGATCGACCTACTTAATGAAGTCGCTGGGCGTGAAGGAATACGCCGTAACGATGCAGCATTCTTTTACAGCGGTTATCAGGTCCTCTGTCGTTGTCGTGCCGAACTCGTAAAGGTTGTTTACCCAGAGTCGCCCGACTTCTATCAGAAAGCCCTGAATCTTCCCCTTCAGCAAGCCATCACCGATGCCCAGAATATCCTCGAAAGTTCCAAGTATCGTGACATCACCACCTGGTGACAACACCTTATTGGTGGGCTCTATAAATTGGCTTTTTAAGATTTTTGAATTATTTGCGAGAACAGTTTGAAAGCGGATGAAGGCGCAATGCGGGCATTGCAACTGAAGTAGCTTACAAAATGGGCCACAAAGAGACAAAAAGATTAAAAAAGGTCACCACCTCAGCAAAATAAATATTAACCGTGGGAATTTATAGAACCCACCTATAATATATAAAGGCAGGAGATTGTGAAAATCCCCTGCCTTTTTTTTATCGTTGAATTCCGTTTGGAGTAGCACATATTGGTGCTAAATGGCAGTGAAGCGCACTTAAAAACCACAAAAAAGCAGCCGTCGGTATTCCAGTGGCACTCAGCACTTGAGGGGACTAGTAAACGCCTTTTTTAGCCATCTTCAGTTCTGTATAGCAGTAAAAACGTCCCTTTTTGTGTCTCTCCACGCGGTTTCTGCCCCTTTAAACATGCTTTTTAGCCTTGTTCTTGTGATATTGACTGACCGTTCACACGCGTGGGATCTCATTGCAGTGATCCCCGCTCGCCGGCTTGTCGAGAGTCAGGAATATATCGCGATAGGCAGCCACGATCTTGTCTGTAGTATCTGCTACCATGCTGTCAATCAGCGACTTTCACTACACGCCCTGCACAGATATTCCGGTGCCAGCCTTGTTGGTTCTGAAAATAGTAAATCTCATATATTGTTTATTTTTAGTTT
>JAUNIK010000038.1:0-8913 GCA_030523505.1 Prevotellaceae bacterium
ATGTTAGCGCTGATGGCTTTGGCTAGTTGCGGCGGTAAGAATGGTAATGCCTCTGAAAACGGAACATTGAAGGGAGTGACTGACTCTGTGGAGATGGCAGATGTGCAGAAAGAGGCTACAAGTCAGGCGGCTGAGACAAGCGATAAGGCTGAGATAGCAAAGATAGTGAAGCTCCGCAGTGCGGCTCCAACAATGTATTATGATGAAGAGTCGGGGAAAGTGGGCGATGTGTCCGACAATCTGGTACCTGGATTCTATCACTATCAGGGAGAGACAATGGAATATTACCTCGTTTGCCTCGGGCAGGATGGACCATATACCATACCACGGAAAGATGCGGAAATCATAACATGGACTGCCGCAGAAGGACACGGTTATGTCCTGATGCGTAACGAAAAGCATAGCACGGTTCTGATGAAAGCAAAGCCAGCGGATGATTCCCAGACTATTAAGAGCTTCCCTGATCCTGACGGAATACCAGAGTGTGCAGAGTGCCTCGCTGTCAGTGGCGAGTGGTATAGGGTGAAATTTGAGGGCAAGACCGGCTATGTGAAGCGCACAAAGTGCGAATGGAACATAAGCAGTGCAGATGCTTGCGGAGATATAAGGTGATTTAACAAGAAGAATAATGGGAAGAATGGCAATATTTTGACTGTTCTTCCCATTTTTCTTTGCTTTTTCTTCAGCAGTTTCAAAACTTTTTTGTATTTTTGTTGCATAATTATAGAATTATGGACAAACGAGTACAGAAAGAAATAATGTCATGGGTGGGTGTGTTCTCTGGATGCACCATCCTCGCAGCGGGTTTTGTGTTCTTTATAAACCCATATAACATCGTGCCAGGAGGCGTTTATGGAGCAAGTATCGTGCTTCACTCTCTGTTTCCAAGTATTCAGGTAGGTACCTTCGGATATATGTTTGATATTCCGTTGCTTATCCTTTCGGTCGTGCTCTTAGGTTCGCGCTTAGGAGCCAAAACCTGCGTAGCAGCATTGACAACACCTCTGATAATGAACGTCATGTCGCAGATGGCCTATCCAACCAGGGAAGCACTCGAAAGCCTCGATCCGGCATTGCTGCTTGGCGGTATGCTCGATATGAGCGACCAGTTGATATTGCCGGTAATCATTGGTTCGGTGCTCATCGGTTTGGGTTGTGGTATCATTGTGAAAAGCGGCGCTACCTCGGGAGGAACTGATATCGTGGCGATGATATTGCAGAAATACTGCCATATCCGTTTCAGCCGTGGTATTCTCCTTGCCGATGGAGTCGTGGTGTTGTTTGGTCTTGTCGTTATCGGTTTCGGTATTGGTGGAAATACTGAGGGAGGCCGAAGTGATATATTCCTCTCGTTCTATTCCCTGATATCAATATATCTCATTGCGCGTGTCATTGCTCAAACCATTAATGGAAGCAAGGATGATAAGATATTGTTTATCATCAGTGACCAGAATCTCAATGAGTTGCATCAGTATATTCTGCAGGTTCTCGACCGCACTGCCACATTGGTTAAGGGCAGCGGATTGTACACCCGTAATGACAAAGAGATGGTGTTCCTTGTTATCAGTTACAAGGAAGTACAGATGGTGAAGCGTAAGGTGAAAGAGGTTGATCCGCGAGCATTCGTTGTTGTAACCGATGCCTACGACACATACGGCGAGGGCTGGAAGGCACTGCCGAATGAGGATGAGATTCAGCCGGAGTAGGAGGAAGATCCACAGTCCAGCCAAGCCCCCCAGCCCCCGCGCTCGGCTATGCCGCTTTCATAGCGATAGCGGAGAAAGAAGGGGGAGTAAGGGGGACTTTAGTTACCCTATTCGGCGTAGAAGATGGTTTTAATATCAGATTCAGTTGAATCTGCATATTTCACAAGGAGGTCGTGGATGAGGTTCGCGCAGGCTTCTACATTCTCGTGATTACCGTCGTAGCCATTGATGAAACAAACCAGATGAGTGGTGTCCAGTGACAGTTTTGTGCGTTCGTTATCGCTCGTAGGAGTGCCGATGCCACCAATATTGTCGCGATAAACCGGCATTCCCTCGATGTTCAGAACACCACGACCGATACCCTCGTAAGGCTCACCCTCACGACCAATACCAAGAACAACACTGTCGCCCTCAATCTTGTCGTAGTCGAATCCACCGATGCTATAAGCATATTTTATTGAAGCCAGATTGAGCAAGTCAACAACTGTGCTTACGGCATATAAATCCTTTCCCTGCAACAGACGGCGGCACAACTGTTCGTTGCTCGGACGGTAGCGACTCGGATCCTTTCCGCAAGCCTTGTAGCCACTGCGGGTGGCGAGGATTCCACTGCGCTGCTTCACTGTATCGGTGGTGAACTCCCGGCGCAACCACTCTGTGACCTCTGCGATTTCGCCCCAGAGAGCTTCATTATACTCAGTGTTTTTTATTGCTGCGTAAACGGCACAGCCGCAAAAGTCAGGGCAAGCAGCCTTGAACTCGTCAGAAAGTTGGATATCGAGTATTCTCATTTTTCTATTGTTCTTTCAAATCAAATGCAAAGTTATCATTTTTTTTGTACAGAATGACATAAAGGCATGCAATATTTGGCAATAATGCACTACTACCCACAATAAAGCCCATATTTTAACGTTTTCAAAGTATATCTACCTTATACGAAGTAACGAAAAATGGCAAAGACTCTATTAACTGTAATTCTGCTTCTCGCATCCATGTGCAGTTTTGCACAGGGCACAATGTGCAGCACCTTCAAGAACATTCCAGAAAACCAGCCATTGGCAGTTTATTGGTATTGGATAGCCGGCAATATATCCAAGGATGGAGTCATCAAAGACCTCGATGCAATGAAAAAGGCAGGCATCACCCGCGTTCAGATTGGAATGATAGGCGAGGGACAAGGTGTGCCGAAAGGCGATGTCGAACTGTGGACCGAGGAATGGTGGGATATCCTTCATGCGATGTTCAAGCATGCAGGAGAACTCGATATTGAGGTTGGTTTGTTCAACTGTCCCGGTTGGAGCCAGTCCGGAGGCCCTTGGGTAAAACCAGGACAGTCGATGCGATATCTTGCGTGTAGCAAGGATACCGTGTCCGGAGGCAGAACCGTAAATATTGCTTTGCCGCAGATCGATGCTGAGCAGCAACGAGTGAAAGTGATGGCGATGCCGTTGAAAGCAGTAAACCAGACAATTGTCAAAGGTCTTGTCATCACTCCACGACCACAGCGGAGTGCATTCGATGGTGAGGTATTTGTGAAAGAGCCTACTGGCGAGAGAGTCATCAAACGTTTCCATGTGGATAGAAGCAATGACGCTCTGAATGTAGGTTTTGTGCCTTATGCAAAAGCACTCGTTTCAATACCCGATGCACAACGCGACAACTGTTTTGTGAGGTTCACCGATGAAAACGCAGTTGAAAAAGCCGAGTTTGTTTCCCAGCCGGTTGTTGACAGTTGGGCGGAGAAATCTCTGTCAAAAATGTGGCCGACACCACACCCTATGTGGGATGCCTATATGTGGCAGAATACTCGTGAGAATGGTCGTCGGGAAGGCACCATCAGCAGTGATGAGATTATTGACATAACAGATAATGTGACCGAGGAAGGAATCCTCAAATGGAAAGCTCCGGAAGGCGACTGGGTTATTATGCAAACAGCGATGGTACCTACACGTGTTGTCAACTCTCCAGCACCAGCGGAGGCTACCGGATATGAAGCCGATAAGATGAGCCGTGAGCATATACGCGACCATTTCGATAAATATCTTGGCGAGATATTGAGAAGAATCCCAGCCGAGGACCGCACTACTTTCAAGATTGTGGTAGAGGATAGTTACGAGACCGGCGGTCAGAACTGGACCGACAATATGATTGCCGATTTCCGCAATGCCTATGGCTATGATCCGGTGCCATTCATGCCTGTTCTTGATGGGATTGTGGTGAACAGCGAGGATGAAAGCGACCGATTCCTTTGGGATGTACGAAGACTGATAGCCGACGAAGTAGCTTATAACTATGTCGGAGGGCTCCGCGACATAAGTCATGAGCATGGTCTTACAACATGGCTTGAGTGCTATGGACACTGGGGATTCCCAGGAGAGTTCCTGCAGTATGGCGGTCAGAGCGACGAGATAGGAGGTGAGTTTTGGACTCTCGGCGATTTGGGTGATATTGAAAACCGCCTTGCCTCTTCATGCGGACATATCTATGGAAAGAACAGAGTGTGGGCGGAATCGTTCACATCAGGATTTCCTTCCTTCACCTTCCATCCGGCAATGCTCAAAACCCGTGGCGACCGATTCTTTACGGAAGGTATCAATTCCACCCTTTATCATATCTATGTTCAGCAGCCAGACGACCGCAAGCCAGGCATCAATGCGTGGTTTGGCACCGAGTTCAACCGCAACAATACATGGTTCTCGCAGTTTGATGTGTTCAACCAGTATATGAAACGCTGCAACTATATGCTTCAGCAAGGCCGTTATGTCGCAGATGTAGCATATTTCATCGGTGAAGACGCACCGAAAATGATGGGTACGCTAACCCCTGAACTCCCCCATGGCTATTCTTTCGATTATGTCAATGCCGAAGTGCTGATGGACTCGTGGGTGGAGAATCAAGAACTCTGTCTCAAGAGTGGGATGCGCTATTCTGTTCTCGTCCTTCCTCCGCAAACCACAATGCGCCCAGCCCTTGCACGCAAGATCCGTTCTCTCTCGGAAGAAGGCCTGGCAATCGTCGGTCCACGTCCGGAGCGATCACCAAGTCTTGCTGGTTACCCTGATGCCGACAAAGAGGTGAAAACCCTCGGCGAGGGAATTGTAACTCAGGAGTCGCTAGTCGATGCACTTGCTTCGTTAGGCGTAAAGCCCGACTTCGTGGCAGAGAACACCGATGAACCACTGCTGTTTATCCATCGTACGACCGATGAAGGCGAGGTGTATTTCATTTCCAATCAGTCTGACAGGGAAGTTGACTATACCGGTCAGTTCCGTGTTAGCGGAAAGCACCCACAGTTGTGGAATCCTCTGACAGCCGAAGTGCGTCCATTGCCTGAATATACCTCAACAGGCGAGCTTACCGAGGTTCCATTGATGCTCCATCCTCAGGAAAGTGCATTCATCGTATTCTCTGACAACAAGATGGCAACTACTGCTACAGAGAATTTCCCTAAAGAGGAGCTCGTGTGTGAGGTTGATGGCGAATGGATTGTTGATTTCCAGGAGGAAAGAGGTTTGAAAGATACCCATCAGACTATGGTGCAGTTGGCAGACTGGACCGAGAACGACAATCCTGAGATACGTTATTTCTCTGGAACAGCCGTGTATAAGAACAGTTTCCGATTGAAGAAACTACCGAAGGGCGAACTTCGTATCAATCTCGGCAAGGTAGGTTGTATGGCAAAGGTGAAGATAAACGGCCAGTATGTGGGTGGAGTGTGGACTTCACCATACTTGCTGAACATCACTTCGGCAGTTAGAAAAGGCATGAATGATGTTGAGATTGAGGTGGTGAACTGCTGGCGCAACAGGATCATCGGCGAGCTTGATGCAATACCCGAAGCCGACCGATTCACATACTGGACAAGCAACTCACAGGACAAGAATAGCGACCTGCAACCTTCCGGGCTTCTCGGACCAGTGCAAATTATACGCTAAATTCTTTGCTTCTTAAACAATAAAATGGCAATTTACACGTTATTTTAAGGTGGTGAAGTGTAAATATGTCATAACGATTCTTCTTGCTATGCTTGTGTTTGAGGCGCGAGCACAGTATGATCCTTCGTTTTCGCATTATTTCGACATGGAACCCTCGTTCAATGCCGCATCAGTAGGTAAAGAGGCTAAACTCAACATTGCCGCAGCATACGCTTTGCAGATGGCAGGGTTTGAGCACAATCCGAATACCATGTATGTGTCGGCAGACATTCCGTTCTATTTCATGAAGATGTACCACGGCGGTGGTTTGAAGTTCATGAACGACCAGATTGGTTTGTTCAAGCATACACGCATTGAAGGCCAGTATGCGGGGAAGTTCAACCTTTTGGGCGGTCAGATGTCGATAGGCGTGGAAGCTGGACTGTTGAGCGAGTCGTTTGATGGCAGTAAGCTCGACCTTGAAGACTCCAGCGACCCTGCATTTTCTTCTTCCGAAGTGGACGGTCACCAGATAGACCTCTCAGTGGGATTGTACTATAAACGCGGTCCTTTGTATGTCGGAGCATCGGTGGCGCATGTGAATGCACCGCTCATTGAACTCGGTGAAACCAACGAACTTCAGATTGACAGAACATATTATTTTACAGCCGGATACAATATTAAGCTAAGAAATCCGTTTTTAACTATAAAGCCCTCTGTGTTGGTGAGAACCGATCTTGCAGGATACAGGGCCGATGTTACCGGACGCCTTGTCTATACGACAGAGAAAAAGATGATGTATGCCGGTTTGAATTACAGTCCGATGAATTCCGTGTCGTTGCTCATAGGAGGCAATGTGCAGGGAATTATTGTCGGTTATAGTTATGAATACTACACCGGAGGTATCAGTTTCATCAACGGCAGCCATGAACTGTTCATTGGTTACCAGATGGACATCAACCTGGTGAAGAAAGGCAGAAACAAGCACCAGAGTGTGCGTATATTATAAATAAGGTGGGGATGCAACCCACGCTGAATGTTGGATAAAAATAAAAAGATAAGATATTTATGAAGAAATTGTTCATAGTTCTTTGCTTCTCAGCCACCCTCGTTTCGCTGGTAGGCTGTATGGGCAGCAAGAAGATGTCTTCGGTCGGTGCCGGTGGCGAGGTCACAGGTGTCGGCGGTCGTTCATTCTCCGAACCAACACCTTACGGTATGACCCGCGTTGGTCGTGGTTACCTCCACATGGGTATCGACCAGCAGGACAGTCTCTGGGGTAAGGAAACACCGGTGAAGGATATTTCCGTTGATGGTTTCTGGATGGACGAGACAGAGGTTACCAACTCACAGTACAAGCAGTTTGTGATGTGGGTACGCGACAGTATTCTCCGCACACGTCTGGCAGACCCTTCATACGGAGGCGATGAGAGTTACATGATTACCGAGGATAAGAACGGTGAGCCTGTCACTCCACACCTCAACTGGAAGAAGCAGCTCCCTCGCAAGCCAAACGAGGACGAGCTCCGCGCCATCGAGTCACTTTATGTCACCAACCCAGTGACAGGCGAGAAACTCCTGGATTACAGCCAGATGAACTATCGTTATGAGATCTACGATTATGTCACAGCAGCACTGCGCCGTAACCGTATCCGCCCTGATGAGCGTAATCTCAACACCGATGTCGTTGTCAATCCAGATGAGATTGTAATGATCTCGAAGGATACAGCATATATCGATGATGAAGGTCGTATCGTTCGCGAGACCATCGACCGTCCATTGTCAGGCCCATGGGACTTCCTCAACACCTATATCGTGAACATCTATCCAGATACCACCTGTTGGGTGAACGATTTCCAGAATTCCGACAATGAGATGTACCTCCGCAACTACTTCTCAAACCCAGCCTACAACGATTATCCTGTTGTCGGTGTCACATGGGAGCAGGCAAATGCGTTCTGTGCTTGGCGTACCGACTATCTGTTGAAAGGTCTCGGTCCAGAGGCACGCTATATCCAGCGCTACCGTCTCCCAACAGAGGCAGAGTGGGAGTATGCAGCCCGTGGCAAGGAAGGCAACGAGTTCCCTTGGGAACAGAAGGACACCAAGAGCGAGGACGGATGTTTCTTCGCCAACTTCAAGCCTGACCGCGGTAACTACACCAAGGACGGAAACCTCATCACCTCAAAGGTGGGCATCTATTCATCCAACACCAATGGTCTCTACGATATGGCCGGAAATGTGGCAGAATGGACAAGCACCATCTACACTGAAGCCGGAGTAGAGGCAATGAACGACTTCAATCCACAGCTCGAGTACAAGGCTGCCAAGGAAGACCCTTACCGATTGAAGAAGAAGAGTGTCCGTGGTGGTTCGTGGAAAGACCCAGAGAGTTATATCCGTGCAGCATGGCGTACATGGGAATATCAGAACCAGCCACGCTCGTACATCGGATTCCGCTGTGTACGCAGCCTCGCAAACTCAACAAGTGAAAAAAGCAAAAAGTCAAAGAAAAAATAGTTATGGCAAAATATAGCAAATACAATATCATCTATCGCCTCCAGAAGTGGCTCGATAGTGTTCCAGGACAGACCTTCATGAACTATGCTTACTCATGGGGTGCATCAATCGTAATCCTCGGTGCGTTGTTCAAGCTTACCCACCTCCCGGGAGCCAACTTCATGCTTTTCCTTGGTATGGGTACTGAGGTGTTCGTGTTCTTCATTGCCGGTTTCGACCGTCCTTTCGACAAGACCGAAGATGGCAAGGAGTTGCCAACATCGCGTAGCCTCGCTCAGGCAGAGCAGGAAGAAAGCGAGACACCGGTTGTTGCAGGCGCTGGTGGTGGCACAATCATCATCGGTGGCGGTAATGGTTCGGCTGCAGCATTCGACGGAACTGCTGTGGAAGGTGCAGAAGGAGTTGCTGGCGATGGTCCTCGCGTAATCGGTGGCATCAACGGTCCTATGACACCTGCTCCAGCCGTTACACAGGAGACAGCCGAGGCTATGGAAGCAGCAACAACAACTTATGTGGATCGTCTCAACGAGCTCAACGAGTTGCTCCTCAAGGTGGCAGCGCAGAGCGAGCGCCTCACTACCGACTCTATCGAGATGGAGAACCTCAACCGTACCCTCACTGGTATTGCAAAGGTTTACGAGATGCAGCTTAAGAGTGCTTCAATGCAGATTGGCACCCAGGATGAGATCAACCAGAAAGTGCGTCACATGTCGGAGCAGCTTGAGCAACTCAATGCTGTCTATGCCCGCATGATTGAAGCAATGACCGTGAAT
>JAUNIK010000038.1:8923-9297 GCA_030523505.1 Prevotellaceae bacterium
GTTAAAAGTTAAAGGTTAAAAGTTATAGTATGTCTTACAGTCTAATTGCAGAAAACTCTTACGAATTCGCCAACAGGATTGTAAAACTTGAGAAGTATCTCCGTACACAGAAAAGCGAATATATTATCTCAAAGCAAATATTTCGCTGTGGTACATCCATAGGTGCTAATGCAGCAGAGGCTGTGTATGCTCAGAGTGATGCCGACTTTGTTAGTAAGCATTATATAGCCCTGAAAGAGGCAAATGAGACGCGTTATTGGTTGAGACTGCTGCATGATAACCAATATCTGGATGATAAGATGTTTGATTCTTTATTAGATGATGTGAATTCTATTATATCAATATTAATATCAATAATAAATACACAGAAAGAA
>JAUNIK010000038.1:9307-12136 GCA_030523505.1 Prevotellaceae bacterium
TTTGAAAAAATGATAAAGAAAAGACCCGTTAACCCGCGCCAGAAGATGATCAACCTTATGTATGTCGTCTTGATGGCTATGCTTGCGCTCAATGTCAGCAACGAGGTGCTCAATGGCTTCTCGTTGGTGGATGACAGTCTGAACCGCAGTACAGCCAATTCGGTGAAGGGTAACCAGACAATATACGATGACTTTGCTGCCCAGATGAAAGCCAATCCTCAGAAGGTGAAGGAGTGGTTTGACAAGGCTCAGGCAGTGAAGGTGATGAGCGACTCCCTCTATAACCTCGCCCAGAACCTGAAGATTGCCATCGTGAAGGAAGCCGACGGAAAGGATGGCGACATCAACAACATCGAAGCAAAGGACAATCTCGAGGCAGCATCGCATGTGATGCTCGCACCAGGAACCGGTCAGGGTGGCAAACTCTATAATGCCATCAACGACTATCGTTCGAAGATATTGAAGATGCTCCCAGAAGGCGACCAGCGTAACATCATCGCCGGCGACCTCGCCACAGATGTGTCGAAGCAGGCGAAAGCCCTTGGCAAGAACTGGCAGGAATCGATGTTTGAGAACATGCCGGTGGCAGCCGCAGTGACCTTGCTGTCGAAACTCCAGAATGATGTGCGCCATGCTGAAGGTGAAGTTCTTCACAACCTCGTGTCGAACATCGACGTGAAAGATATCCGCGTGAACAAACTCTCGGCGTTCGTCATTCCTGAGTCGCGTACTGTTGTCAGTGGCGACAAGTTCTCTGCGCAGATTGTCATGGCTGCTGTGGATACAACCCTCCAGCCACAGATTTATATCGGCAACCAGAAAGTGAACCTCAACAATTCTACATACGAGTTCACCGCAGGTGGAGTAGGCGAGCACACATTCTCGGGATATATCACAATGCAGAACGGTGGTGGCGAGACCATCCGTCGTGACTTCTCGCAGACCTATACCGTTGTCAACCCATCGGCAACCGTTTCTGCCGACCTGATGAATGTGCTCTATGCCGGTTATGAGAACCCAATCTCAATCTCTATCCCTGGCGTGCCACTCAACGCAGTGTCAGCATCGATGTCGGGAGGTGAGTTCCGCTCATTAGGTATGGGACGCTACATCGCAAAGCCATCGGCAGTGGGTAAGGATGTGACAATCACTGTTTCTGCCAACTCCAACGGCCATTCACGCCAGATGGGCACATATACCTTCAAGGTTCGTAAGTTGCCAGATCCAATCGCTTACCTCCCAATGGGCAACGACCGTTTCAAGGGTGGAGCGATGACAAAAGCCCAACTCATGGAAGCAACAGGCATCAAGGCAGCCATCGACGACGGATTGCTCGATATCCAGTTCCGTGTGATTAGTTTCGAGACAGTGTTCTTCGATAATATGGGTAACGCTGTGCCAATGGCATCTGATGGTGCAAACTTCTCTGCACGCCAGAAGGACCAGTTCCGCAAGCTCAGCAGTCGCCGCCGATTCTATATCAGTCATGTGCAGGCCGTAGGTCCTGACGGATTGACCCGTCAGTTGCCTTCTGCAATGGAAGTTCAAATGAAATAAAAGCCCCTCCCTAGCCCTCCCCCCCCAAGGGGAGGGAACAAGTAAGATTGAAAAATATATATATGATGGAAAAAAGAATATATTGGGTGTTGGTGATGTTCTTCACTCTTCACTTTTCACTTTTCACTCAGGATGTTGCAGCCCAGCCAGCCGCACGCAAGGCTGAACAGAAAGCAGCAACAGCCCAGAAGTCGAATGCCAACAATATGACCACACGTGCTCAGATCTCGTTTCCTGCAGCGGCAACGATGAGCGAGGATGTGGTGTGGCGTCGTGATATATATCGTGAGATCGACCTCAACGAGAGTGCAAACTCTGGTCTCTACTATCCAGAGGAGCCTAATGGCGACAAGATGAACCTCTTCACCTACCTGTTCAAGTTGATGATAACAGGTAAGATCAAGGTGTATGAGTATCGTCTCGACGGTAATGAGGTGTTCAACGACTCGGCTCGCGTAAAGCCATTGGAGTTTCTCGACAACTACGGCATCTACTACGAGCGCAACGGAAAGTCAATGCATATCGACAACAGCGATATCCCTTCGCGCGATGTCAAGGCATACTATCTGAAGGAAAGTGCATACTATGATCAGGCTTCGGCAACATTCCACAAGAAGGTCATCGCCCTCTGTCCTATCATGATGCGCGATGATTTCGGTGATGCAAGCCAGAAATACCCACTCTTCTGGGTGAAATATGATGATATCGCCCCATTCCTGGCAAAGCAGACCATCATGACTAGCGACTTGAACAACGCTGCGACAATGAGTGCCGATGACTATTTCACCAAGAACCAGTATAAAGGTCAGATCTATAAGACCACCAATATGCTTGGCAAGACACTGAGTCAGATTGTTGCCGGTAACTCGATGGATCCTGATGCCGAGGACGCAATGGACGAGTCGGTATTCAAGTCGAAACTCACAGCTGAGCAGAAGCGTATCGAGTCGGAGATTGAGGCATTCGAGAAGAACCTCTTCGGTAACCAGGCACTCAAAGACTCGCTCGACAGTGTTCGTGTAGCCCAGACTCCTGACAAGAAAGCAAAGAAGTCGGCACGCAAGACCAGTGCGTCTTCAGGCAGCAGTTCGTCAGTGAAGAGCGGTTCTTCTTCATCGGCTCGCAAGAGCAAGACAAAGTCTTCAAGTTCTCCGAAGTCTTCGTCAAGTCGCATGTCGGTTAGAAGAGAGAGGCATTAAAGGGAAGCCTCGCCCCAAACGACCTCTCCGAAAGCCTCACCCCATCCCACTAAAGGGGAAGCCTCACCCCATC
>JAUNIK010000555.1 GCA_030523505.1 Prevotellaceae bacterium
ATTCGCGTTTAATTCACGATAATTCACGTTAAGCGAAGCACAAAATCCTGTCCCGAATTATTTTTTCAATGCTATTCAGGTTAGAAACAGAATTCTGCTGTGACTGAGTAATGCACATTTGGGATGAAGTGTGGGCCTACTTGTGGCATAACATTGGCATGCACTACGGCTTTCTGCTTGCCTATATGAAACTCAACACCTCCACCGACATAGAATCCTGACACGATAATCGGCTCTTCCTGTACTATCTCATATTCAGATGCTTCTGCCGACGACTTGTGAGTTGTGAGCAGCATTGCGTATCCTCCGAATCTCGCGATAGGTTTCACTTTGCCCGAACCAAACGATAGTTTCGGACCAACATTCAGGGTGGAACTTATTCCCTTGTAGTTCATGTTCACCACTTTACCATGTGAAGAACCGCTCCACAATGTTTCTTTCATGTCGTTACTGTAGGTTGCGAACGACAAGCCAAGTTCCATGTATGTACCCTTTCTGATACGATGCAGAGGGATTTCTGCACCGGCTCCAACACCGATTGGGGTGACGTAATCACCACCTCCGCCTACAAAGTAACTGCTGGCAAACACCTTGAACGAAATCTTCTCCCTGGCACTTTTCTCTGTTGACTCATACACGGTGAATGCTGTTACATCCGAACCCATCTCCTCGTGGAATTTTCTCACAATACTGATGAGTTTATCCTTTTCCAGATAAATGCCTCTTATCTCAGCCATCGCCTTTGGGGAGTCTTTCACAAAATAGCGCAACTGACCGACCTCACGCTGGGCGTTCTTTTTCTCCAGATCACCGTAGTGAGGGTGATAAGGATATTTAGTATAGATTGTAGTCTCGCCATTCTCATTCTCAAATATATAGTATGCCTCAGCATTGCGCTCAACGAGATACAGATCCATCTTACCCTGCACAATATACTCGGCGAAAGCCACCACATTCTCGCCGTTAATTGTGAAACTGCGAGTTACATAAAACTTGCCGTTATGGTCGAACCTGAATCCCAGGATTTCGCCTGGGACATAGGTGTGATATTGTGAATTATCGTCACAGAACGAGCATTCTTTCGCCAATATGGCATTGGTGTTGAAGTCCAATTTACCATGAATCTCATTGCCCTGCAAGTCAATGATATACCCATCGAAAGCATTGTGCTGGGCAAAACTGCTTGCACTCACAACGGCAAAGACTGCCAGAAGCAATAGTTTTAGTGGTTTCATATTACATTTCATAATCTATTATTTTGCATCATCCACGATGTGCTTGAATTCCTTCCAGTAGAATGCTTGCTGATATGCTTCCTTGCAACCTGAAGGCACATGGAGTGTTATTTTTTCGAAATCTTCTGGTGGGCAAAGGTGGAACGCTCCGTCTGCATCCTGCGGAGTCTTTGCAAGATTCACTATATCAGTAAGTTTTGCACAGTCAAGAATTGAGCATACATCAATCTTGGTGACACTTGCAGGGATCTTTACTTCGGTCAATCCCTGATTTTTCCATATACATTGAGTTCCCAATGTTGTCACTCCCTCTGGAATAGCATAACTGCCAGTCTTGCCAATTGGACAATAAACCAGTTCCTTTCCATCCTTTGTGAACACGACATTATCCTTCGACATGTAATTTGGATTCTTCGCATCAACGGTCACAGTTTCCAATTTCTCTGACGGCCAGAATGCTAAGCAACTTATATACTCAACTCCACTGCCAATTTTTACGGTTGTAAGATTAGGAAGGTATAATCTTTCTAATTTCTTAAAAGAGTCTGGTATAACGAGTGTTTTGATGCTTTCCTTGTGTACAAATATATCCTGTGGCTGAAAACCATCATACGCATTGCCTGGAACTGCGAATATACCTACAACAGGATATTCCACTCCCTCTATCTTCACCTTGGCAGGTATTACCGCTTTCTCTGCATCTAAATAACATCTGGTAAGCCATGCGGAGCCCTCAAATGGTTTAAATGCGAATTCTCCGTTT
>JAUNIK010000556.1 GCA_030523505.1 Prevotellaceae bacterium
CATCCTGAGACGACTGTTTATCCGATGCCCCGTATGCGTAGACGTTCGCATCCGCCTCATCCGAAGGTGAGTCGACGGCTTGCACATGGGTGATGCGCCCGTCAGCCTCGACGATGAATTGCACCGTGACAGTACCCTCCACACCGTTCTCAGTGGCAACCTCCGGATAGCGCACGTGCTGGGCCATGTACTGGTTGAATGCAGCGTCGCCACCGGGGAACCGAGGCATTTGGTCAACGATGTCGAACGGCTCTGGGGCAGTCTCTATCAGCACCTTTTTTTGACTGTGAATCACATCCACACGCTCAATGGTACTGGGATTAATGGACTCAAGCTCTTCTTGTGTTGCGAGCTTGCCGTTGAGATAAGTCGTGTATTCCTCGGCTTGGGCTGATAACCATAGACAAGCTGCGAGGGCAGGGACGAGATACAGCAGCTTGAGCCGTGACCACCGCGGTGAGGGCCCGCTGTGCATCATGGCGAAGCGTTTCTTCACGGCTCCACGGCGTAGTGTATTCATGATGGGCAGAATCTGTGTCTGTACTGCTTTGCGTACCAGCAGATGTTCGTAGTCTTCCAGCGTCACGCCGCTTTGCAATACAGCCTCGTCTGCCTGAAACTCATGTACATCCACCAAATCTTGCCGCAACATCCAGGCGAAGGGCAGACACCATAGTAGGTGGCACGTGAGGTCGCAAAGAATCACGTCCCACGAATGCTTCATCCTCACGTGTGCCAGTTCGTGTCGAAGTACAGTCTCAGCGTTCTGCATCAGATCAATGGGACCGATAAAAATCCAGTGCATCCAGCTGCTGGGCTGTTTGATTCTCATGTCCAGCATAAGATGTACATCTTTCGGAACTATCGGATGAGATATGCGACGGCTACGACGTATGACACGCATCAGAGTCAGTAAACGGAACATGTAAACTGCGAGTGCGGCGGCAATACCTATTATATATATGTATGCCAGATAGCGCACCCAAAGACCCGATACGGCATTCTCGCTTGTAGCGAGCGTGGCATCAGCATTATTCGCATCAGTCGACAGGCTCATCAGCGGCTCCTCAATTCTTGTAAGCACTGCATCCATAGCCGTCGGTTCGTCTGTATGCAGCGGCACAAGCGGCAGGAGCGGACTCACCACAAGGATTGCCAGCAATACGGAACGGTTCAGTCGGTGAAACGTTTCGCGTTGGAGCAAGAGCCTGTAGAGCGAGTAGAGCAGCGTCAGTGTCACCGCCCACCGGATGGCATAGATAATGAATGTAGCCATGCGTCAGCCCTCCTTACGCTTTAGGTCGGCAAGATATTGAAGCAAATCCGCTTCGGTGACCTTCTCCTCTTGCATCAGTGCCGACACTACACTCATGTAAGAGTCACTGAAGAAGCGATTGATAACACTCGACAATCGCCCTCGACCATATGCCTGTTTGTCCACGATAGGACGATAGACAAAGCCGCGACCTTTCGGTTCGTGTGCCAAGTAACCTTTCTTCTCAAGTGCCTGAAACACCTGCGCAATGGCATTTGCGCTGGGCTGCGGTTCGGGATAGAGCGATGAAACATCCTTCGGGGCGCACTGCCCGATCTGCCAAATCAGTTCCATCACTTCCTCTTCTTTGCTTGTAAGTTTCTCCATAATTCAACTTTTTTAAGATGTGTATTAACAATATTTTCTATTGATTTCGATGCAAAGATAGTCTTTTCTTTTGATTCAACCAAACAATTTAGCGCTTATTTAACAGAAATTGTTGTTGAAATATGATTTTTGAAGAGATTTTGAATTATTCTATCCCAAATGTTAGGTTAAACTGTTTATTTTATGAAGAAGATGCTTTTATATTTTTGTTATTTGAGTAGATTCATATGTTCGTATTCAATTTGTTTATCCTCCCTTTATCAAAAAAAAGAAAGTTTATTCAAAATCATTTACTATCTAAAAACACAGCCTTGTTTTTGACAAAAATATCTTAAATCACGCCCTAAACCATAAA
>JAUNIK010000557.1:0-1694 GCA_030523505.1 Prevotellaceae bacterium
ACGGAGATAGTTTATACTGCGCAGTATGCTGTAACTAATGCGAAGGCACCAGCGACACCAACCCTGTCTACGTACTCCAGCTACAATTCGATTCGTCTGGAGTGGACGCCGGTAACAAATCCTAACGAAAAAGGTTCCTATAAGGGAGCTACTGTATATTATAAGCTTTACTATGGTAAATCTGTGATTTACGATGGAACGGCCACAAGTTTCCATCATAAAGGACTGAATCCTCTTTCATCATATTCATATAGGATCCAGGCATATCTTAAGGATGCAAACAAAAATACAACAGCATCCGCATTATCTGGCTATAAATATGATTCGCCGGTAAGATCCATGCGCTACAGGATTACTATAAAAAGATCCGGCACACTCAAATCCCATTCAGGCAGAAAGCAGAAGTATAAGGTCAAAAAAGGCCAGGTAATCTATGCTGACAGGTTCCAGACAGGCAAATACATATTTGACTACAACGGAAGCACATTCTATGTTGCCAGAACAAGAGTCGGAAAGAAGGCAGCTGAATACGTAGGAGCCGGTGGCTGGAACTACAGCCGCAAGGAAGCGGAATACTATGTAAGAGACAGAGGTCTCAGCAGCGGCACGGGAGTCCTGGTCTGGGTCAACACATATACTCAGCATGTATACTACTTCAACCGTGGAGCTGCCGGATGGACATGTGCAGATGACTGGGAATGCTCAACAGGTACCGCATCGACACCTACACCTTCAGGCACTAATGGAATGAAGGCGATCAAGAAGAAAATCAAGAAAAAGAACGGTATCAAGTGGTGGTCGACATTCAACGGAAACGCGGCATTACACGGAAGAAAGAAGAATAAACCTGTAGGAAACGTTGCTTCCAACGGATGCGTAAGAAACCCTGATGAAAAAGCATACAAAATCTTCAGTTATGCAGGCAAGGGCACAAGAGTAATGATCTACTAGAGAGAAGATCGAATAAAAGATCAAAGATAAAGAGGAGATGTTTCAAACATCTCCTCTTATTATTTGCGATCCATTAAAATCACTTTTGCTTCTTCAATACCAACGGGGTAAGATCAGGATCATCAAGATCCTCAAACATCAGACTGCCGTCAGCTACAAAGAAGAGTCTCCATCTGATAATACCTTCCGAGTCGGTTATGATAATAGACGAGTTTGTGTAACGCCACTTTCCTGAAAAATTCTCTTCTGTGATATTCCCGCTCCACTTACCATCCTTATAGATCTTCAGGTCAACATTTCCAAACAGGTATTGCGCTTGTTCTGACCTTGCCGACCAGGCGCCGATATAATCATCTTTTTCATGTGGCATTTCCACCAGCTCTGCTTCATCCGCCTCGTTGTCATATGCCGGATCATCAGAGTCATCGGGCTGCTCACGGACAACGCCCGGGGACCCGCCGTCTGCATCCGGATCATCATCGGTGCCAAACAGGTCGCATGCCGTAAACATGAGCGATGCGAAAAGCATAAGGAATACCATCGCACAGGATATTATTCTTTTTTTCATTTACCAGAATCCTCCTTTAGTAAGCAAATAATAATACGGAAAAGGTCAAAAGACAAGTTGCCCGCAATATGATACAATTAATCGGCTATGAAAAAGAACAAAAGAATCAGATATATCGATACGCTGAAGCTGCTGGCGATATTTGTGGTATTTGCCACACACTTCATCAACCGCT
>JAUNIK010000557.1:1709-1996 GCA_030523505.1 Prevotellaceae bacterium
GGCACAAAGCGCCTACCTCGTGGGTGCTTAATGGTGTTACGGGCAAACTGGGCGTCGCGGTCTTTGCCGTCATACTTGGGTACTTCGCTTATAAGTCCAGAGAGCAGAATGTGGCAAAGTATATCCTCAAAAGATATATATACTTTGTTTTATGTGCTTTTTTCATAAACATCATCTACATGGTTTTCGGAGAACTTGGAGTGTTTGATGACAGATTCACTGTAAAGGAAGTGATCTTCAACAGCCTGACTCTCGGAGCGGGAATATTCAGGACATTCTGGTGCATT
>JAUNIK010000558.1 GCA_030523505.1 Prevotellaceae bacterium
CTTTTATTGTAAATGGCGATATTACACTATTTGCGACTTGGACACAACGTATTAAGCAACAGCCTACTTCTGACAATCCAACCGTCGTGGTCAACGATAAGGCTCATGCTTCTTATCAGTGGTACAAAGTCGATGGAACTGGCGTCAATTATGGTGATTGGATTTCGACTAATACGGCACATAGTTCTACAAGCAACAAAAGCTATACGATAAATGCAACAACTGGGCAAAAACTGACCTTCGACTGGAGAGTCAGCAGTGAATCTTATGATAAACTTAAGGTAACCATAGGCTCAACCACATTAGTCAATACGGGAGGAACAACATCTGGTTCGGAGGAATATACCTTCAATTCATCCGGCACCTATACTTTAACGCTTTCATATACAAAAGATAGTTCGGTGTCTTCTGGTGAGGATAAGGCTTATGTTTCCAACATCCATTATGGTGCTCGCGATTTAGCAATATCAGGTGCTACCTCTGCTACCTTGAATCCAAGTCTTGTGGTAGGTCGCTCTGATTGCTATTGTGTTATTTCTTACTCAAATTCTACAACAGTACTCCAGAGTGACAACATCACATTAGGTATTGTTGCGACGAGTATTTCCCTCAACAGAAATACACTACAACTTAAAGTAGGAGAAACTTATACCTTGACAGCTACTATTCTACCAGAAGACGTTTCTAACAAAACTGTTTCCTGGTCAAGCAGTAATACCTCAGTTGTAACGGTCAGTAGCAGTGGATTGGTTACCGCGAAATCAAATGGAAATGCCACCATTACAGCAAAGACAAGTGATGGAACGAACTTGTCAGCAACATGTGAGGTTATAGTAAGGACATTGGCCACATCGATTGTATTGAGTGAGACGAATGTGAAAATATCATGTGGAGAAACACTACAGTTGACAGCGACCGTCTCTCCGGCTACTGCCAGTAATAGCGCTATCGCATGGACAAGCAGTAATACAGCTATTGCATCGGTGGATGAATCTGGCCTGATTACAGCAGTAGGAGAAGGTTCGGCAACGATTACGGCAAAGACTTCAGATGGTTCAAATCTGGAAGCAAGTTGCGCAGTCCTGGTAACTCCTATGGCTCGCTACTATGGGGATGTGAATCATGATGGTAAAATAACGACTGCAGACATTACCATTCTGGTGGATATTGTGCTTGGAAAGAGAGAGGCAGAGGTTATCCCCTCAGAATCGGCAAACATGCATAATGGCCATGAATACGTTGACCTAGGCTTGCCTTCCGGCCTGAAGTGGGCGACATGCAATATTGGCGCCTCTGCTCCAGAAGAATATGGCGATTACTTTGCTTGGGGAGAGATAGAAACTCGTGATCGCTATTCTCAAGAAACATATTCTTTCTATGATACTGCAACGGGCTCATACGAAAATCTTGGAGATATTAGTGGTTCCGAATATGATGTCGCTCACGAAATCTGGAAAGGTTCATGGCGAATGCCAACACAGAGCGAGTTTAAGGAATTGAAAGACAATTGTGAATGGGAATGGGAGATTGAGAATAAGATCTATGGTTATAAGGTGACTGGCCCTAATGGAAATTGGATCTTCCTGCCCGCTGCCGGTTGCCGCTACGACACGGACCTCCTCAGCGACGGTTCGGACGGTTACTATTGGTCGAGTACGCCGTACCCGTACAACCAGAGCTTCGTGTGCCACCTGTACTTCTACAGCAGCGACATCAGCCTGAGCAACATCAATACCCGCTACTACGGCTATAGTGTTCGTCCAGTCACAGAATAATCCCTTTATTTGATCATTTGATTCATTCAGAATTATTTGATTTATTAAACCCGAAATCCCCGCGAAGCGGGTTCGTAAAAAAAATAACCCTTAGAAAGCATATATATGAACTATAGTTGGAAAAACCTGTAAGAGTCAAGAAGCCCGAGAGCACCGTCATGAGCAGATGGCAAGCATCAAACATAGTGATATGATCGAAGAATATTATATACACTATGC
>JAUNIK010000559.1 GCA_030523505.1 Prevotellaceae bacterium
AGGCTACAGATGCTGAAGGCAATATCGGTACAATCTCTGGTCAGGACTACACTGTAATTGAGGCTTACAACAACTCAACAAAGTCTTGGCAGCATCAGCAGTTCTATGGTGCAAGCAACCTCATCCCTGCTGAAGGTCTTAACCGTTCGCTCAATGAACTCTATATTTGGGACGAGTCTGAGTTCTCAAAAACTCCTGTAGAGGTCTTTGTTCGTGTTATCGCTCAGTACACCAATGGTTTTGGTGTTGCTAAGCAGCTTGCAACAAGTAATGTGCAGAAGCTTTCTCTCATTCCTTCAGAGTGGGTTGATGTAGCAGCAGTTCCTGTTGAGGTAGGCTACCTCTGGGTTCCTGGCAATGGTAATGGTTGGAACCATGGTGTTTGTCCAATCCTCGTTGCCGAGGACGGTGTTACATTCAAGGGCTATGCTTACATGGACGGTGAGTTCAAGTTCACAGTTGCTGACAACTGGAACGACGGTGAGCTCAACAATGGTTCATTCACATCTACAACTGAGAATGTTGACCTTGGTGATGGTGGCGGTGGCAACCTCAACTACACTGGTGAGGCTTCAATGTGCTGGATCGAGTGTACTCCTTCTACTGGCGAACTCCTCATCACTCCTGTTAAGTGGGGTGTTGTTGGTGGCTTCAACGGCTGGAGCGTTAACGACGGCGAGATTGTGGATATGACCTACAATAAATCTGATCATTGCCTCGAGGCTATCATCGATGGCGGTCTCACAGGTGAGTGGAAACTTGCTCGCGATAACTCATGGGATGTAAACTTCGGTGGTTCGTTCGATGCTCCTGAGCAGGATGGTCCAAACTTCACTGCTGAGGGTTCACGCGTATGTCTCTATCTCGAGCGTCCAAAACCAAATGGTGAGGGTATCCACATCACTATCGAGTAATAGTTCACATTATTAATATTATAATAATAAGACAATTATGTTGAAAAAGATATTATTTGGCTTTGCAGCAATGCTCTCTCTTGCTGCATGTACCGGCGACTATACCGACTGGGCAGAGCCACAGCATAACGATCAGCCTGCTACTGTCACTTTCGGCAATGGTAGCGTGACTGAGGTGGGCACTATCGACCTCGCTACCATCAAGGATGGTCAGGAGCTTGTAAAGGTCTGCAACATCGTTGCTCCTACTGCTTCTGCTGAGGGATATGCTCCTGAGTATAAGATCAATCTTGGTACAGAGCAGTTTGACATCACTGCTGATGGTATGATGTCTGTTGCTGCCCTCAGAAACTATGTAATCGAGCATTTTGGACAGCGTCCTACAGAGCGTGTTATCGATGCTACTCTTGAGATGTGGCTCAACAATGGCGAAGTTGCTGTTAAAACCGCTACTTCAGCTGTCTTCAATGTAAAGGCTATCCCAGAGGCTCCAGTTATCGAGGAGGCTTACTACATCACTGGTACTATGAATGGTTGGGATAACACCAATACCGACTACTGCCTCACAAATGGTGGTGGCGATGTATATGCTAACCCTGTATTCACCTGCTTTATTCCAGCTTCTTCAGATAATGTAGAGTTCAAGGTTACTCCTAAGTCAGGTCTTGGTGGCAACTGGTCTTCATGTCTCTGTGCTTCCGAGAACGAAGGTGAGTTCGTTGGCAACAATGCTGGCGGTAACTTCGTTATCGCTCCTATCGCGGGTGCTGCTAACTACAAGCTCACATTCAACATGCTTGAGCAGACTTGGTCTGTTGAGGGTGTTGCTGCTTACGAGACATGGTACCTTGTTGGTTCTGATATCGCTAATGGTGCTTGGAACAACTCTCCTGCTGGTATCGGCGAGAGCATCATCCCAATGGGTGTAAAGAGCGTTGACGAGTCAAATGTACTCATATGGACAGGTTACCTCGCTGGTAACGGCTTCAAGCTCATCAAGACTCCTGGCAGCTGGGACGACCAGTGGGGTCAGGGTTCAGCATTCGGTGAGTTCTGGAAGAACAATGGTGGTTCTGGC
>JAUNIK010000039.1 GCA_030523505.1 Prevotellaceae bacterium
TATATAGTTGTGCCTAATTGTATATCACCACCATATCTTATTTCTTTATCAAGAAAAAAAGTGCAAAATTATATAGGATTACCAAAATCAATGATGCTTGAGGCTGTGTGCCTGGCGCACTTCATCAACACCCTCGACCTCATAGATCGACTTCAACGATGCCACAAGTTCACTCACACCATGGACAAAGAATGTGATGGTGCACTCTGCAATGTTATCGACAGTGGTGCTATGGATTGACTCGATGTTGAGCTTCAGGTGGGTGGTGATTGTCTCCACAATATCCATCAGCAGATGGTACCTGTCGACACCTCTTATGACTACTCCAATAGGGAACACCTTATCAGGCTCTTCGTGGAAATCGACTGCCACAATGGTGTCGCCTCGTTTTGACGACAACGCGATGGCCTCAGGGCACGAACGGCGGTGAATCATTATTTTGCCTTCAGGAGTCTTGAAACCGACAATCTCGCCTCCCGGAATAGGATGGCACACCGGACAGCGGAGGAACTCATCCTGGAGTGAATGCTCGTGGAGATGGCGCAAGGCACGCTTTGCCTTGTAGGTAGAGGTGCAATCAAGCCACTCGTAATGAGCCATTATCTTATCGTCGAGACCAATATCAACACAGTCGCCCTGCTTCAAGACGGTCTTCACCGACGACAGTTTGCCGTTGATACGGGCATACTTTGCATGCATACCAATATCGGTGTGGAGTTCGAAAGCGAAGTCGATGGCTGTAGAGCCCTTCGGAAGTACCACAGCCTGACCACTTGGGGTGAACACCATCACATCGTCATAATATAAAGAGGTGGCAACGCCTTCGAGGAACGAGCCTTCCTGACTCTGCTGGGCAATCTCTTCGAGCACCTTCTTGAAGCGGTCCATCCATTCGCCAACGTTACTCTCGTCGCGCTCGGCCATACAACCAATCTTCGATGCCTCGACCATTCGCTCTGAACAGATCTGCACATCTTCCCAAATACCTTCCTCAGAAAGGAGCATCACCTTCAAAGCCTGATATGAGTTCTCCTTCTGCTGGTCGATTTGGTTGACAAACGACTGTGGCTTCTCCTTGTACATATCAGTGAGGAGCGAGTAGATTTTGAGGCATGTGCGCTTCTCGGAGAGGTTCTCAGTGCAGTAGGTATAAGTGATGCGGATATAATAGCGATTGTCGATATGCTTGAAGTCCTTGTCCTGTGCTCGCATACGACGGTAGATGCTGTAAGGACGACGGTAATACACCTCGACCTTGGCACAGATGCCGTGGAAGTTGAGGAAGTCGGTGATGTTGTCGCAGAACACCTTCAATCGTGCCTCGTTGTCCTTCACATCCTGTTCGAGTGCATGCTCAAGGTCGGCAAACTCACCCGGACAGCGGTATTTGAACGAGAGGTTCTCGAGGTCGGTCTTCACATTGAACAATCCCAGACGGTTGGCCAGCGGAGCATAGAAATAGTCGGTCTCGCCGGCAATCTTCATCTGCTTGTCAGGGCGCATTGACGAGAGGGTGCGCATATTGTGCAGGCGGTCGGCAATCTTCACCATCAACGCACGGATGTCGTAGTGGAGCGAGTCGAGCAACTGCTTGTAGTTGTCAACCTGCTTCGACATGTGATACTGGTCGCGTTTCTTCTTTGTCACCACATCAACGAGGAATGCCACATCATCGCCAAAGAGACCGCGAATCTCTTCGATGGTATGGTCGGTATCCTCGACAACATCGTGGAGGAAAGCACAGATAACCGAGTTGACATCGAGTTTCAACTCCTCGGCAGCAATCGTTGCCACTGCAATAGGATGCACGATATACGGAGCGCCGGTCTTGCGACGTTGCAGTTTGTGAGCCTCGCGGGCAAAATCCAGAGCCTCGCGCAGACGTCTCATCTCACTCTCTGGTGTACCTCGCTGACGCATTACATCGAGCACATGCTTTGAGCGTTGCTCTACAAGTTCGGCATACTCTTCTTCTGTGCGCTGCACAATAGTGCCATCGCTGTTCATCTTCACCTTATTATAATCTTCCATGTCTGGAAAAGTTAAGAGTTAAGAGTTAAAAAGTTAAAAGTTATTCACTCTCGGTGTAACAACTAACAACTAACAATAAGGAAATTATTTGTCTAATTGGAATATTTTCTCCATCAGATGCCATTTCTCCGTTGACTTTGCATTCGGATCACAGCCCTGACACTCAGCCACATAAGCCTCCCACTCCTTCTGCATAGGCAGTTCTGCTAATCGGGCGTTATCCTTCTCCCAGTCGAAGTCATCGACAGTGTCACAGATCATGAACAGGCGATAACCTACAGCATATATCTGCATGTCGAGGATTCCTACAGAGCGGATACCCTCCTGAATGATTGGCCACACATTGGCATGAGCCTCTTTATATTTCTGAATGAGTTCCGGATTATCCGGAATATCAAGTTGCTGACAATACCTTTTCATTTACAATTTTACAATTTACCATTTACAATTTGGGACCTTTTCCTCCGGATGGGTTCCCCCTCGCCTTGTGGGAGAGGGGGTTAGGGGGTGAGGCCTCTCCTAATTTTTAAGTTGATTGCCTCCTCATGTTTCTTGGCGAATGCCTCGGCATCATCTACCACAAGGGCGAGATAACCACCACCGCCTGCTCCTGGCATTTTCCATGCCATGACACCGTCCTCGACACTGTACTTGTCGATGAACGACTGCACACAACCCTGAACCATCGCTGGGAACATGGCTATCTGTGCATTGAACGAAGCCTTATATGCTGCGGCAAACGCCTCGAGGTCCTTATTCATGATGGCATTCCAGCACTCGTCGGCAGCCTTTGCAAGTGCCTCAACCTTCGGTTTGGTGATGTCCTTGCCTGTAACAACCGAGCAACCAGGACGGCGTGGGTCCATAGGAATCATGCAGAGATGGCTTTCGAGCCATGCTATTGTATCCTCGTCGTTGCAGGTTTCAATCTTATCTGGCCAGAAGCGATTGTCGTAGTGATGACGGCAGATTCCCGGCACGCAGATACCGATGGAGTCCTGTGCTCCACTGATGATTCCATCCGAACGCTCTGGGTCGTTCTCAAAGCAGAACACGAGCTTTGCCAGTGTCTCTGGATCCATATCAGGCAGGCGCATAGGCCATATCTTCTTTATCATATTGCGAGTGGATGTTGACAATCCGCAACGCTCGCGAACATCAAAGGTTGGCAGAAGCGAAATGGTGATAGCCCATCCCGGAGCAAAGCAACTGACGTATGGCTGGTCGATCCATGTGCCGGCAAGGTCGAGACGTGTAGGAAGACCGATGCTCTTTGCTACCTTCTTGCCCTGTGCCAGCGAATCCTTGATACTTGTCGATGAGCGTGCCTCCAATCCTTCGGCTGGTGTGCGCTCCAAAACGATATATTCAATGCCTCGCTCCTCGCAGAACTTGCGTTTCTCCTCGCTGCTGCCATCGGCATTCACAACGAAACGGTCGGGATGCAATGCCTCAACGGTTGGTACAAAGTCCATAACGCCCGAACCGGCATTGATGAACGCATCCTTGACATAGCGGATGCTCTTCACCATGAAGAGACGCTCCTGCTCAGGATAGAGGGTCTTGTGGTTCTTATATTTCAGGATGGTGGCATCAGAACCGATACCGACATAGAGGTCACCATACTGTGATGCCTGACGGAAGAACTCCACATGACCACTGTGGAGTAAATCATAGCAACCACTGACAAATACTTTCTTCATAAACTGATGTTAATAGCAACTTTTCTTAGGGTTCATGACACCGCTCGATACCCTTCTGGGTAATGGCTATGCCATTTCACCATACAAAATTAACATATATTTTCCAAAAAAGAAAAAACAAAGCGAAATATTGCATATTTTTTTTGCTTGGACATGCTTTCATTAGGAAATTATTCCTTAATTTTGCAATAAGTTTGAAAAAAAAGAAATGAACATAGCAGTAGCAGGAAATATTGGTAGCGGAAAGACGACACTGACAAATATGCTGGCACGTCACTATGGATGGGTGCCTCGCTATGAACCCGTGATGGAGAATCCTTATCTCGAGGACTACTATCACGACATTAAGCGATGGGCATTCAACCTTGAGGTGTATTTCCTGAAAGAACGCTTCAAGGACGTGCTTGACATCGTGGCACATCCCGAGCAGACAACCATTCAGGACCGCTCGATATTCGAGGGTGTGTATGTGTTCGTGGCAAACAACTACGCTCAGGGACAACTCTCCGACCGCGATTTCGAGGCTTACATGGAACTGTTTGAGCAGATGATGGACATTGTTCACTATCCCGACCTGATGATTTATCTCCGTGCTCCGTTGGAACACCTCGTAGCAAACATCCAAAAGCGTGGTCGTGACTATGAGCAGTCGATATCATTGGAATATCTGAAAGGATTGAACGAGCGTTACGAGGAATTCATCTTCAAGAAATATAAGGGCAAGGTGATGGTGGTTGAGGTGAACGGCATGGACTTCCAGCACCGTCCGGAGGACTTCCGAAAGATTACCGACCGCATTGACGCCCATCTGTTCGGCCTCTTCGCGAATAGTTAATTGGTAAATTGTAAATCTGTAAATTGAAAATCCCAAGATGCATATAGCAATAGCAGGAAATATCGGTTCAGGCAAGACCACTCTCACAAAGATGCTGGCAAAACGCTACGGTTGGACACCGCGTTTCGAGCCTGTTGACAATAATCCATATCTGGCTGACTTCTACAACGACATGAATCGTTGGTCGTTCAACCTGCAAGTGTACTTCCTCAACAAGCGTTTCCGCGAGGTGGTAGAGATTTCTAAAGCCAAGGAAACAATCATTCAGGATCGCACCATCTTTGAGGATGCACGCATCTTCGCACCAAACCTACACAATCAGGGGTATATGTCGGACCGCGATTTCGACAACTATTCCGACTTGTTCGACCTGATGATGTCGCTCGTAGGTCTGCCTGACCTTATGATATATATACGCTCTACCATACCAAACCTCATTGCCCAGATTGGCAAGCGTGGTCGCCAGTATGAGCAGACTATGCGCATTGACTATCTGCAAGGCTTGAACGACCTCTATGAGGGTTGGATTAAGAACTACAAAGGCAATCTGATTATCGTGGATGGCGACACCTGCAAGTTCGAGAGCAATCCTACTGATTTCCAGAAGATTACCGACCAGATTGATGCAGAGCTCTTCGGTCTCTTCCCATTCGAAGAGCAGAAATAGCCCCCATTAAACTGGCCACCGTTCCCTGAGCTTCTCCTCAGGGTTCCAATAGCCACCGTTCCCTGAGCTTCTCCTCAGGGACTTAGAAAGCAACACTCCAAAGCGGCATTGTCACCTCCGACTGTGGAGCACAGCACTGGGTGTAAGGGCGCTCGATGAGATTGACGCTCTCGCCCTGCAAGTCGCACAGGCCATACCATGGTTCAGCACACACATAAGGGCAGAGCAAGTCTTGCATCTGCCAGAACAGCCATACCGGTGAATACGACTCCACACGACAGAGCATCTCGCCTTCAAGATTCAATATGTCGGCACCATTGATCTGCTTATGGTCGAAGATAAGTGCCTCGTTGGCGAATGTAGCCACCGACACTGGTATCAGTCCCTCCTCATTACAGTTCACCGCATGACGCTCCTTGCTCCAACAGCCTTGTTCGCCGGCTCTTACCACCGACAGGCAATGAGCATCGATAGGAGTGCCGTTGAACAATGGCGAGATATAGCCAATCACTTCCCTACCCTCTTGGAAATCAGGCAGTGCTATTGCTGGATGACCACCAATCTGATAAGGCATCACACAATCCTCCTCGAGGTTTGCCACGCTATAGACACACGCCAATGATGCTCCACGGAGGATATATCTCAACTGCAAAGAGAAATGGAATGGATAGGCTTCGAGTGTCTCCTCGGTTTCACGCACCTCAAAGAGTATCATCACTGCCTCTTCGTCTTCCTCCTTGAAGGTTGTCTCCCCAAGGCAGTCCCATTCCATAGACTTCACAAAACCATGCTTTGGCATCTGATATGTCGCTCCCTGCCATTCATACTGGCCATTCCAAAGGCCACCACAAGCTGGAAAGAGTATTGGTGACGATCCATCCCAGTATTTCTCATCGCCTACCCACCACATCTGCTTGCCGTCGCTCTTTCTTACAACGCTCTTAACCTCAGCACCAAGGCTTTCAATCTCCACCTTCAGGTGTTCATTTTCAATTATGTGTCGCATATCGTCAGTTATTTATATTTTCCACGCCAAAGGTAGCACTTTTTTTCGAATTGACAAAATAAAAAAGAGTGAAGCACTGATGGCCCCACTCTTTCTCTATGTATAGATAGGATTTTCCTAACAAGAAATTAATACTCCTGCCAGCTCTTGATCTGGAGACTTTCAAGGTCGCGCAGACAGAATGCCTCGATGAATGCAGAAGCAAGACGTGCATTAGTGATCAATGGAATGTTGTGGTCGATAGCACCACGACGGATGTGATAGCCATTTGTCAACTCACGCTTTGAATGGTTCTTTGGAACATTCACGATGAGGTCGAACTTATGCTCGTGGATCATATCCATCACATTCTCCACACCCTCTGCCTTCTGCTCGTCTGGCCAGCAAACTGGTGTGCAGGCTACGCCATTCTCGTTGAAGTACTTAGCTGTACCCTCTGAAGCATATACCTTATAACCAGCCTTTGCGAGTGCTATTGCTGAGTCGAGGAGCATTGCCTTCTCCTTAGCAGAACCTGAAGAAATCATGATGCCATTATCCTTTGAAGGAATCTTATAGCCTGTAGCAATCATTGAGTTGAGGAGTGCCTCTTCGAATGAATCACCAATACAACCTACCTCACCTGTTGATGACATATCAACGCCGAGCACTGGGTCAGCATTCTGCAGACGAGAGAATGAGAACTGTGAAGCCTTAACACCGATATGGTCAATATCGAATGCCGACTTGTCTGGCTTCTGGTATGGTGCATCGAGCATGATCTTGGTTGCTGTCTCGATGAGGTTGCGCTTCAATACCTTGCTGACAAATGGGAATGAGCGTGAAGCACGAAGGTTACACTCGATTACCTTCACTGTGCGACCCTTAGCGAGATACTGGATATTGAATGGACCAGAGATATTGAGTTCCTTTGCAATAGCACGAGAAATCTTCTTGATCTGACGAGCTGTTGCGAATGAAATCTGCTGTGCAGGGAATGTCATTGTAGCGTCACCTGAGTGAACACCAGCAAACTCTACGTGCTCAGAGATACCATACTCTACGATCTCACCGTTCTGTGCAACACCGTCGAACTCAATCTCGTTGGTCTCCTGCATGAACTGAGAGATAACAACTGGATACTCCTTAGAAACCTCAGAAGCTGCAGCGAGGAAACGCTTCAACTCATCATCGTCATAGCATACGTTCATTGCAGCACCAGAGAGTACGTATGAAGGGCGAACCAATACAGGATAGCCTACCTCGTCGATAAACTTCTGAACATCTTCCATAGATGTCAGTGCGCTCCACTTTGGCTGGTCGATGCCGAGTGAGTCGAGCATTGCAGAGAACTTACCACGGTTCTCAGCACGGTCGATAGATACAGGACTTGTGCCGAGGATTGGCACTGCCTGACGATGGAGCTTCATTGCGAGGTTGTTTGGAATCTGACCACCTACAGAAACGATAACACCGCGTGGCGACTCAAGGTCGATAACATCGAGAACACGCTCGAATGAGAGTTCATCGAAGTAGAGACGGTCGCACATATCGTAGTCAGTAGAAACTGTCTCAGGGTTGTAGTTGATCATGATTGACTTATAACCCAACTTACGAGCAGTGTTGATAGCATTTACAGAACACCAGTCGAACTCTACAGAAGAACCGATACGATAAGCGCCCGAACCGAGTACTACTACAGACTTCTCGTTCTGATAGAAGTTGATATCGTGATCCTCTACTGCGTATGTCATGTAGAGATAGTTGGTCAAATCAGGATGTTCGCTTGCTACTGTTGGGATGCGCTTTACTGCTGGTAGGATGCCGAGCTTCTTACGATAAGCACGTACCTGGAGGTTCTCCTTCTCCATGTTGCCCTCATGCTTGTGGAGTACGAAGCGTGCAATCTGGAAGTCAGAGAAACCGAGAATCTTTGCCTCGCGGAGCACCTCAGCAGAGAGTTCCTCAAGACTGTTGTATGACTCGAGCTTGTGCTTGAAGTCAACAATGTTCTTCATGCGCTCGATGAACCAAGGGTCGATCTTGGTGAGTTCCTCGATACGCTCAACGGTATAACCATCCTCGAGAGCCTGTGCGATGGCGAAGATACGGAGATCGGTTGGGTTTGCCAACTCCTCATCGAGATTCTCGAACTTTGTATGGTCGTTGCCCACGAAACCGTGCATGCCCTGACCAATCATACGCAAGCCCTTCTGGAGCATTTCCTCGAACGAACGACCGATAGACATAATCTCACCTACCGACTTCATTGAAGAACCGAGCTTGTGGCTAACGCCTACGAACTTTGTGAGGTCCCAACGAGGAATCTTACAAATCATATAGTCGAGCGATGGGGCTACATAAGCAGAGTTTGTTGTGCCCATCTCACCAATCTGGTCGAGTGTATAGCCGAGAGCAATCTTTGCTGCAACGAAAGCGAGAGGATAACCTGTTGCCTTTGATGCAAGAGCAGAAGAACGGCTCAAACGAGCGTTGATCTCGATGATACGATAGTCGTTGGTAACGGCATTGAATGCGAACTGGATGTTACACTCACCAACGATATTGAGGTGACGTACACACTTGATAGTGATCTCCTGGAGCATCTTAACCTGCTCGTCAGTGAGAGAGCATGTAGGAGCAACAACGATTGACTCACCGGTGTGGATGCCGAGTGGGTCGAAGTTCTCCATTGAAGCTACAGTGAAGCAATGGTCGTTGGCATCGCGGATGCACTCGAACTCAATTTCCTTCCATCCCTTCAAGCTCTCCTCTACCAATACCTGAGGAGCAAATGTAAATGCTGACTCAGCAATCTCTACGAATGTCTTCTCGTCAGGACAAACACCTGAACCAAGACCACCAAGAGCGTATGCTGAACGGATCATGATTGGATAACCGATACGGCGAGCAGCCTCAACTGCCTCTTCCATGCTCTCGCATGCCTGTGATACTGGTACCTTGAGGTCCACCTTGTTCAACTCTTTCACGAACAAGTCACGGTCCTCTGTGTTCATGATTGCCTCAACACTTGTACCGAGCACCTGTACACCGTACTCCTTGAGGATACCCTTCTGATAGAGTTCTGTACCGCAGTTCAATGCTGTCTGACCACCGAAGGCAAGGAGAATGCCGTCAGGACGCTCTTTCTTGATGACTTCTGTTACGAAGTGGGTATTTACTGGAAGGAAATAAACCTTGTCGGCAATACCTTCTGAAGTCTGGATTGTAGCAACATTAGGGTTGATAAGCACTGACTTGATGCCTTCCTCACGCAAAGCCTTCAAAGCCTGTGAACCTGAATAGTCAAACTCACCAGCCTGACCAATCTTGAGGGCACCGGAACCCAATACGAGAACTTTCTTAATCTGATCTTTAATCATAATGTGTATTATTTGTATATTTACTTTTTTGTTTGAATGGAGAACCCCAGAATGATTGGGGATATGAAAAGAGCTAAGGCCTTGAGGCGCTTAGCTCAATATATTTACTTAAGAATGTTATAAAGCAAAGAAGCAATAGAAACGAGAATACTTGTTGCAGAGAACCACAAAGAAGTAGACTGGCTGATGTCAGAGTTCTTAGCCTTGGTCTTGTTTGGGGTAACGTAGATAACATCATTCTGCTGTACATAGTAATAAGGAGAATTGATGATGTTAGCATCGTTGAGGTTCAATGTATAAGTTGACTTCATACCAGTTGCATCCTCACGGATAAGCAACACGTTGTCACGCTTACCATAGATAGTCAAATCACCAGCAGAAGCAATAGCCTCGAGAACGCTCATCTTCTCAGATGTAACGGTAACAACCTTTGGTGATGCGACCTCACCCATTACAGTGACACGGTAGTTTGACATCTCAACAGTAACGATTGGATGCTCCTCTGCCGAGAAATAAGGGGCAATCTGGGTAGCAATATAGTCCTGAAGCTGTGTTCTTGTCATACCAACAACCTTAATCTTGCCGAGGTGTGGGAAGTTGATATAACCATCATTGTCAACAAGATAAGGCATAAGGCGATGCTGTGAACTCATTGTTGTCTGACCAACACCTGTATTAGATGTTGCACCAGAAACAGTAAGGTTGAATGAACTTGCTGCCATTGGGTCAGAAGCGCTCACTGTGATAGTGAACTGGTCCTTTGGCATGATCTTAGCATCGTACAAGCCCTTAGAAGCAGCGAGGCTTACCTCATCGATATTCTGGAAATATGGAACAGTCTTTGCACTTACACAACTGTCAAGTGTCATTACAACTACAACTGCAAATACAATTGTAACGATTGCCGATATTACTTTTTTCATATTCACGATAGTTTATTTTTGCAAAATTACTCATATTTTGGCAATTTGGCAAATATTTGGCTATATAATTCTATGTCAGAGGCAGTTTTTTTGAAAAAGATTCAGCAAGCACGAAAAAAAATTGTAATTTTGCAAGACAAAAGCATACGCACATATTATATAATGTACGCGTGCACGTGTTAGAATTACAAAACAAATTAAATAAAAACAAAAATGAAGAAAATCTTAATCATGGCATTGGCTTTCTGCGCAACAACAGCGTGGGCTGAGGTCAATGTTGAAACAGAGGTTGAGACCACAGAGTCTGAATTTCTGAGCGAGGAGCGCATCGAGACTGGTATTCTCAACGATATGCTCCACAGTGCAGTTGCTCCTGCAAAGGCTGACGAGGAGTCATTGGAATATGGTCGTAAGGTCACAAAATTTGCCAGCGTGCCAAAGATCGGTGGTTATTTCATCGGCAAGTACGCTTACAACAGTGACGAGAACAAGAACAAGACTGCTGGTTTCTCACAGCGTTTGGTTCGTTTCTATGTTGACGGCAAGATCCTGAACGATTTCACTTACCGTTTCCAGCCCCAGACAAACAATGGTTCGTTCCACATGAAGGACTACTTCGTTGAGTGGGGCAAGTTCAAGGAGTTCAAGGTAAAGATCGGTCAGTACAAGCGTGCCTTCGGTTTTGAAAACCCAATGAACCCATGGGATGTGGGAGTTGGCGACTACTCTCAGCTCACAAAGAAGCTCACTGGTCATTCTGACTACATCGGTGCAGAGGCTTCAAGCAACGGTGGACGTGATCAGGGTATCCAGTTCCAGGGTGATGTACTCCCTATCGGCAAGGATAAGCATCGTCTTATCCACTACCAGTTGATGATTGCCAACGGTCAGGGCATCAACACTGCTGACGCTAACGCTCACAAGGATATCATCGGTACTCTGCAGGTACAGCCAATCAAGGGCTTGTTCGTAGGTTTCTTCGGTTGGACCGGTAACTATACTGCAAACAATGTTACTGTTGACCGTAAGCGTTACATGCTCAGCGCAAAGTACGACTGGAAGGACTGGACATTCCGCACAGAGTATGCTCATTCAAAGGGTCACAAGATCAGCGACTACAAGACAAACGAGGCTGGCGAGAACTACTGGGCTGGTACAGGCGAGGCTGACGGCTTCTACGCAACAGTGGGTGTGCCATGTACTCCTTGGTTGAAGGTTTACCTCAAGTACGACCAGTCTCGCGATCAGGCTACAGCAGAGAGCCGTTCAACAATCTACTCTATCTGTCCAAACATCCAGCTCCACAAGAACCTGATGTTCCAGTTGCAGTATAACTACAACGACAACAAGCTCGCTAACCAGAAGTACAGCGAGTTCTGGCTCGAGACTTACGTAAGATTCTAATTCTATAGATTATAGATATTCTATACGTTCTATATAGGTTAGAAAAAAGAAAAGCCAGAAAGCCTAGAAAGTCAACACGCTAGGCCCTCTGACAATACAAAGCGAACCACCCCTATTCCACTGCGGAATGGGGGTGTTTTTTTG
>JAUNIK010000560.1 GCA_030523505.1 Prevotellaceae bacterium
AGCTCCGACGACTGGCCCCCATGATCGTTGTCGATTTTGATTCGAATATTGGCATGTTAAGGCTTAATTTCGATACGGGTATTATATATCGATACGAATAATGGAAGTTTTGATATAGTTTTTGGTGCGAATTTCGGGAATTATTTGTAATTTTGCAATCGAACAAATGCGCAGGCTATGCCATCAATCAGCAGCGGCTCGATCACTACCAAGAGCTCAAGGACGTGGTGCGCCTCATGTCGCGTGCCATCTCGTGGCCCTCACGCTCATGATTGCCGAGAGCCGTCCGGACGAGAAGGACGTGATGGTCAAAGTTGTAGTCAATCTGATCAATCAGAACAATAATTGAGAAAGGTCACTAATAGAATAGCATTTCGTATTTAACCAATAGATACAATGAGACGAATCATTATTTTATCAATCATCATGCTGGCTTCTGCCTTTGTGGCAAAAGCAGAAGGAGAACGCTTCGAGGAGTTCAGACGTGTGTTCGGGAACAATGGATTTGAGAATGACTCGGTTGCAATGTTCCTTGAACAATGGGCCAAGGATGAGCCGAACAATGCCGAGCAGATCTATTGCCAGGGTGTATTTCATTATCTGCTGGCCAGGCCTCAGATAGAATATACTGACGATCTGAAAGAATTCGAAAACACAGCCATGCTGCCAGCCTGTGAACGTTTCGGAAAGTTGCAGATTAACTGCTACTGGATCATGAAAGACCATGGCAATGGCATGGAGCACTATGTCAAGGCACTTGAGTATTACAAGAAGGCACTTGAGGTGCAGCCAAATAACATAGAGCTGTATTCGAACCTGACCGAATTCTATCTGTGGAAGTATGAGACCAAGTACGCAACTTCCTTGGCTCTGGACATGCTGGATCTGCATCAGGCCGACAGCACACGCTGGACAGACTTCTATGATGTGCCTATTGAGAATCCCAATGCCGTTGTGGAGCAGCACATGAATGGACTGTTAGGCGAGCTTATCCAAAAGCAGGAGATCTCATTAGCCGACCTCCTGTGCGATACGCTGATTAGCCGCTTTCCCGACAACATGGTTTATAAGTTTAACAAAGGCGTAGTCATGATCAATTCCTTCAGGCAAAAGGAAGCTATCTCTCACTTTGAGCAGATGAACGTTGACTACCCCAATGATGGCAATATTATTCATGCCCTGGCATCGCTCTATTCTCAGACAGGAGATAAGGAAAAAGCACGCCAATATGCTACGATGCTGGCACAGTCAGAAGAGGCACAGTGGGCATTGTCAGGACAGCAGATGTTGGCTTCGATGGAGGATTTCATCATCGATTTCGATGCTATCCAGGTGTGGATGCAGGATTATGCAGAGGATTACAAGGCCTTGGAACAGCGCTTTATCACGGGCGATGCGTCGCTGACCAATCTGGAACTCTCGCGCATCTATTTCGGCCATGCGCTGACTGACCAGTGCAAGAGTGAAGTACTGACCGACATTGACTTGAAGTCTCTGTATGAGGCTGCGGAATATACACAGTGCCTTGATGAATGCCGAAAGATACTTGCTCAGCATCCCGCCAGTATTGCAGCCCTGCTGTATGCCTTGATGTCTGCATCAAAGCTTGAAGAAGAGTCTGCGTGCGTTGAGAATCTGTACCTGAGGTTCAATCAGGTCATCGCTATGATCAACAAGGACGCAACAGACAGCTTGAAGAACAAAGAGTCTAACCTGCTGGAAGGGCGGATATACTATAAGATACTGTGGCGTGCTGATGAAGATGTTTTCGTAGAACTCCTTCCTGAAGACGAACGCGGAAAGACCTCTTTCTTCTCTAATCCAGGGTATTTCCACGAAAGAGAATAAATAATTCAAGTTTCTCGGAAGCTCCGAAACTCTTGATTTCTGCGTGGCCGCAGGACCATAGTCCCATAATATCCCTTAAAATCCCCAAAATCCCTTAATATCCTTTAAGTTACGGAACTTGAATAAGTCTATTAACCC
>JAUNIK010000561.1 GCA_030523505.1 Prevotellaceae bacterium
ATTGAGAACATCAATGTTAAGGATCCTAAGAAGGCTAACATGGCTAAGTTCAGTGGTGCTGATGACCGTTACATCTACAGCGACTACACCTACGTATCTGGCAAGAACGCTGTAATCCTTGATAACACTTCTAAGGGTTATGGTTACACCTTCAACGTTACTCTTAACGCTGAGCCTGTCAAGAACCTCCAGTTGATGGCTGCTTACACCATGACTGAGTCGAAGGAAGTTTCTGGTATGCCAGGTTCTGACCCAGTTTCTACATGGCAGGGTATGTACTCTGTCAATGGTCCTAATGCAGGTGAGGTACAGCGTTCACAGTATGTAACTCCTCATAAGTTGATCGCATCTGTTAACTACACCATCGCTAAGACCGGTACTTCATTCAACCTCTTCTATCAGGGCTTCTCTTACAGCGGCAACTCATTCATTTATGACAATGATATGAATGGCGATGGCGTTTCAACCGACCTTATCTACATTCCTGCTTCTAAGGACGAAATCAAGTTCGTTGACATGATGGATAAGAGCGGTAACGTAACTTACACCGCTGCACAGCAGGCTGATGCATTCTGGGCATTCGTTAACCAGGATAGCTACCTCAAGAACCACAAGGGTGAGTATGCTGAGGCTTATGCAGCTCGTGCTCCTTGGTACAACCGCATGGATCTCCGTGTAACTCAGGACTTCTCATTCAAGACTGGTAGCCAGACTCACAAGTTCCAGATCAGCGCAGATATCCAGAACTTTGGCAACTTGCTTAGCTCACACTGGGGTGTTTATGAGACCAACGCAAGCTGCAAGAATGGTGCTGTTCTCCACTACGCAGGCAAGGACGCAAACAACGTTCCTACCTTCACCATGAACGAGTACGATGGCAAGCTCATCAAGGATTCTTATACTCCACTTAAGAGCGATGCTAACACCTGGCGTCTCCAGCTCGGTTTGAAGTACTTCTTCAACTAATCAAATTTCTATCTGAATACTCTATAGAAAACACCATCCGTTTGTGATGGTGTTTTTCTTTCTATATATACGGAAATTATTTTGTTATATTTTGCGCGTGAAATATGACGTCCGGAAATCGGTTTGTACTATTCGCGACCCTAAATAGTACATCCGGAAATTGCTTTGTCATATAATGCGCGCGAAATATGACATCCTGAAAATACTTTGTCCTATTTCAGTACGTAAATAGGACAAAACAAGATTTGAATAAGATTTTTTATTGTTCCTTTTGGAAATCTCGAAGAAATAGTATATCTTTGCACTTGTAAAATTAAGTTTTCAAATGTTACCAATCCATTTTGCACCTTTACAAGGATTTACCGAAGCTCCATATCGTCGCATACATCAGCAGTTGTGTGGCGGTATTGATACCTATTATACGCCATTCATCCGTCTGGAACATGGTCAGATCAGGAAGAAGGAGTTGCGAGAGGCTTTGCCTGAACAGAATGAAGGTGTTCACATTGTGCCACAGGTGATTGCAGGTGACGTAACGGAGTTTGCGATCCTGGTGGAGAAACTTATAGAACTTGGTTATCAGGAGATAGATATCAATATGGGTTGCCCATTCCCGCTTCAGACACGTATCGGTCGTGGTTCGGGTATTCTGCTGCATCCTGATAAGGCAACGGGGATCCTGCAGGAAGCGAAGAAGATTCATGAGGAAAAAGGAGTGAACTTCAGCGTGAAGATGCGATTGGGACAGGAATCTGCTGACGAGTGTATGGCGTTGCTGCCTGCCCTGAACGATACTCCACTTAAACATATTACACTGCATCCTCGCGTCGGCCGTAACCAGTATAAAGGAGAACTCGATATGGAAGCCTTCGCCCGCTTCTATGAACAGAGCAAGAACCCAATCATCTTTAACGGTTTGCTCCTGACCGTAGAGGATATAAAGCGTATTGAAGAGCAGTATCCGAAGCTGGCAGGTTTGATGATCGGTCGCGGATTGTTGAGTCGTCCGACGCTGGC
>JAUNIK010000562.1:0-876 GCA_030523505.1 Prevotellaceae bacterium
TTTGGCAGTGAGCAGAAAAACTTATAACTTTGCACAAAGATTTTAATAATGTGCAACGGATTTGACTGGATTATCTATAGTAAGACGGTCAATCTATTTGTATGGTTAATAACAATTAAACAAGAATCATGGAAATTCCTAGTTATAACGAGATCTTTGAAAAGGCCATCGTCAAGTATTGGGACCTCGATGCACTGACTGACTTCAAGAGCACTACTCTTCAGTATCAGGATGTTGCACGAAAGATTGAAAAACTGCATATTCTCTTTGAGAACAGCGGTGTAGTAAAGGGCGATAAGATTGCTATCTGCGGTCGTAACAGCAGCAACTGGGCTGTTGCATTCCTTGCAACATTGAGCTACGGTGCTGTGGCTGTGCCAATCCTCAACGAATTCCTGCCTGAGCAGATTCATAACATCGTGAACCACTCAGAGTCTAAGCTCCTTTTCGTTGGCGACTATGTTGCAAAGCAAATCAACGCTGACGAGATGCCAGCACTCGAGGGTATCATCAATATTCCTGACTATTCGCTTTTCCTCTCTCGTTCAGAACAGCTTACATACGCACGCGAACATCTTAATAAATTGTTCGGCGACAAGTATCCAAAGTATTTCCGCAAGGAGCATGTACACTACTACCGTGAGTCTAGCCCAGAGGAAGTTGCTATGATCAACTACACATCGGGTACTACCGGTTTCTCTAAGGGTGTAATGATTCCTTACCGTGCTTTGTGGGGCAACCTCGACTTTGCACAGGACGTTCTCGGTCCACACCTCAAGCCAGGCAAGAGCATCGTGAGCATTCTCCCTATGGCTCACATGTACGGTATGGCATTCGAGTTCCTCTATGAGTTCTCATCTGGCATCCATATCCACT
>JAUNIK010000562.1:886-1979 GCA_030523505.1 Prevotellaceae bacterium
CACCGACAATCATCGCACAGGCATTCTCAGAGGTAAAGCCAGCAGTGGTTATCGCAGTACCATTGGTTATCGAGAAGATCATCAAGAAGAAGGTATTCCCAAAGGTACAGGGCTCACTCATGAAGATGCTCCGCTCTACCCCATTCATCAAGGACAAGATCAATGCAAAGATCAAGGATCAGGTGCTCAGCGCTTTCGGTGGCAACATGTACGAGATTATCATCGGTGGTGCAGCCTTCAACCAGGATGTTGAAGCATTCCTCAAGGAGATTGAGTTCCCTTACACCGTAGGTTACGGCGCTACAGAGTGTGCTCCAATCATCTGCTACGAGGACTGGCACAAGTTTGCACAGGGTTCATGCGGTAAGGCTGCTCTCCATATGGAGGTAATGATTGACAGTCCTGACCCACGCAATATCCCTGGCGAGATTCTTGCACGCGGTACAAACACCATGCTTGGCTACTACAAGAACCCAGAGGCTACTGCTGAGACTCTTGACAGTGACGGCTGGTATCACACAGGCGACCTCGGTCTTATGGACGAGGATGGAAATGTTTACATCAAGGGACGTTCAAAGAACATGCTTCTCGGTGCCAACGGTCAGAACATCTACCCAGAGGAAATCGAGGACAAGTTGAACTCACTGCCATTCGTTATCGAGAGCGTTGTTGTTCAGCGTGGCGAGAAACTCGTTGGTTTGGTATTCCCAGACTTCGATGAGGCAAAGAACGCTGGCATGAGTCGTGAGGACCTCGAGAAGACTATGGAAGAGAACCGTCAGCAGCTCAACCAGATTATTCCTGCTTACAGCAAGGTTGCATCGTTTGAGATTGTTGAGCAGGAGTTCGCTAAGACTCCAAAGAAGAGTATCAAGAGGTTCATGTATAAGTAAGGCCCCACCCTTCCTCCCCAAAGGGGAAAAGCCCCACCCTTCCTCCCCAAAGGGGAGGTGCTTTTAATAGTATTTAAAGAACATAAAACATAAGCCCGGAGCGTAATGCTTCGGGCTATTTTTTTGCAATCAGTGGTAATGCTATAACTGCTTATTGCGCGTCTTCTACGATATTGAACTGTCTCCAATATTCTTTCGCC
>JAUNIK010000563.1 GCA_030523505.1 Prevotellaceae bacterium
TTTGGAGAACTTCATCATCACTGCCGACATTGCAGATGCAACTGTTCCTGAAGCTTTGGGACAAATCACAGCATACTACCCAATACGATGCATTGTGAATGAAAACATAATCTATGTTGAAGCTCTTCGCAAACAACTCATCCAGTATCGTGGTACTGTGATGGGGCAGGACAACACTTTGCTCTCATACGCAACCGTCTCCCTTTTTCATGCTGCCGATACCACACTCATCCAACATGCAGCTTGCAGCAATGCAGGAGTGTTCGTTGTGCCTTGTGAGGAACAAAATATATTGATGCGAATTACGCATGTGGCATACGACACGCTTTGGATTAGACCAACTATCGATGACTTGGGTACGCTGGTATTGCACGAACGCAATGTGAAACTTGATACAGCAAAGGTTGTTGCTCCACCATGGACAGGAAGGAACGTAACACTTTCGTTCCTGTTCATCGACTCGTTCACAGCACTGAACATTCCTATAAACAAGCAGGAAGAAATACGATTGGTTGCCGAGAACGATACGACCAAGGCATTTCCCGTATCCGTCTTAGAGTCTCACGGTTTTACGTCAGTTAATACGTACTATCGGTTTGAGATTCCAGCCCGTCCCGGTGACTATATACTGACATTGCGCTATGACGGCTATGAACCTCTGCAAATGCCATACCATGTGGGAAAGACAGGACGCAGGAGCCAGATAGACGAAACCGTCCGACTGAGGCGCATGATGCCAAAGCCAAAGAAACAGTACGTGGAAGACCCCGAAGGCGACATAATCGTGGACGGCAAGCGCATGCGTGAAGTGGTTGTCACAGCCACCAAAGTGCAGATGTATTACAAGGGTGACACCATCGTCTATAATGCTGATGCTTTCACATTGCCTGATGGTTCTGTACTGGAGGACGTACTGAAAGCGATGCCTGGTGTGGAAGTCAACAGCAATGGTGAGATAAAAGTGAACGGACGTAAGGTGGATGTGTTACAGTTGGACGGTAAGGACTTCCTCAGTGGTGGCACGGAGATGCTGCTAAAGAATCTGCCTCACTATACTGTGGATCAGGTGAAGGTCTTCGAGCAGGACGAACTGGACGCACGTCTTGTAGGTGCACATTCCGCAGAGAAGGAATACACACTGAACGTAACGCTGAAAAAGCAGTACAAAATAGGTTGGCTGGGCAACATTGAACTGGCTGGCGGTCTGCCAACAGGCAAGCACGATGATGCTCGTTATCAGGCTCGTGCTTTCGTGACTCGATTCTCTGAACAGTCGCGTCTGATGGTCTCGGCTATGTCTAACAACGTCAACAACGATGCCTCGAATAGTAGCGAATCATGGAGAGACAACATGGGTCCCAAAGGCATGCAACGTCACAATTACCTGTCGCTGATGTATAATGTAATTGACAGACAGCAACGATACGAGGACAACATCTGCTTGCAAACAAAATGGACGCGCTCGGAGACCGAGAAGCGCCAGTCGTCACTCACATACCTGATGAAAGGAGATACATGGTCACGACTGCACCAGACGGGACTAAGCAATGATTACTCATTCGGTTTGGATAACTGGTTTACCCTAAAGAAACCTTTTGTTCTGCGACTTGGCACCGAACTCAATTACAACCATCGACAGAGCAACGGCATTAGTAGGTCGGCACAGTTCAATGCTGATCCTTCATCCTATGGCGATGTGGTAGCTGTGATGGATACACTGTTACAGAACCCTTTACAATCCAGAGTTTCCGGCATTGCCCTAAGCAAGACTCACTCCGAGAGCCTACTGAATGGAACAGAGTGGAGCATAAAGCAGAATGTCAGTTATAATAAGAAATTTGCATCGGGTGACTACTTGAGTATTAACCCAGTTTTCATTCATAGTCAGCAGAGTGGCACGGAACACGACCGCTACCAGTTGAACTATATCCAAGGGCGTGGTCAGGACGACTATCGCCATCGCTATAATAAGTCGCCA
>JAUNIK010000564.1 GCA_030523505.1 Prevotellaceae bacterium
CCGCAACCGGGCAGAAGTGAACAAGCAGGACATCTGCATCGGCGATTTTCTCATATGCATCCGCCGGCGGACGCTCTGCAGAGGGACCGTTCTTCTCAAGGTTAAGTGAGTGCTTGTTGAACTCGCTCCGAGCACCGGTGTCCCAATAGGAGGCCTCGATCTCCGCGTCAGGATCAAGCGTCTTTGCCGCCTCGACCAGAAGGTCGACGGGGACAACAACATCTCCAATCACAAGGAACTTCATAGTGGCAGTCACCCTTCGTTCGGGTGCCTGCAGGGCAGGGGTTTCCCTGCGGGCACCGTTGAATAACGCTTGGCAAGTTTCGGTAGTTAGGTGCTCTTCAGCGGCTATGCAGCGGCCTTCTCGACTTCAGGCTTCTTACCGGTTGCAAGGAACTCGAGGTAATCCTGGAAGCGAACCTTGTTCTTCTTGAAAAGGACAAAGAAGACAACATACACCGCCACGGTCAGGGCAATAATCACGGGGTTCATGGTAAGGAAAGCCATGGTAATGAGACCGGCGGTGCAGTTGGACATAATGTAGCCAATGATGAAGGTTCCGCCGGCCACTGCCTGGGTTGCTGCCTCGAAACCAACCTCGGCTGCAACCTGGGTGAAGGTTGCTGCCCAGTAGGAAGCCATAAGAGTCTTGGCACTAAAGACGATGATGGCCATCAGCCATGCCTTCACGATGTTGCCATTGGAAAGGGAGACGGGAACCTCAACCATATAGGGCAGAGAAGGCAGGACCATCAGGGGGATCACGAGGTTGCCAGGAAGGACAAAGGCAACGAGCAGGGCGAACGGAATGACCAGCAGGCCAGTAGTGAGAGTAGCCGCCTCGCCATAGCCCAGGGCATCATTGACCGCCACGATAAACTCGCGATCCTTACCATACTTCGTCTTCGCCATGGTCTTCCTGGAGTACTCAGTCAGTGCTCCAAAGCCGGCAGCAAACATTCCGGCGATGCGAGGGAAGATAGCCATGACAGCAGCGCAGGTAACTGCGACGTTGGCGATGGAGCCCCAGCCGGCAAAAGAGTTGAGCTGCGTAAAGTTTCCAACAACGCCAAGGATGAGGCCCACAATCAAACCGATGTACATGGGCTCGCCCATGAATCCGATCTTCTTACGAATGTCCTGGGGATTCGCCTTGATCTTATCCATACCCATCTTCGAGAAGAGGATGTTGAGGACAAGGTACATCGGAGCGTCACCGTTGTGGTGAGGGGCTGTCATCGCGCAGCTGGGATAGTGGTAATACGTCGACCAGCGCTTCTGAATGGACTCAGCAATCAAGAGAGTGACCATGTTGATGAAGATCATCAGGAGAAATGCCATCCAGATGTTCTGGGTCAAAAGGAAGAACATCGACCCCCAAACGGAGATGGAGTAGTTGTTCCAAAGATCCGACGGCATGAAGATGTCTGTTGCCTTGCAAAGCCAGAATACTATCTGGAAGAGAAGGCCAATCCCAATAAAGGCCATGCCGATTTGGGTCGAGTAGGCGACTGCTGCGACCGCCTGCCAACCGATATCCAGTGCGGGCCTATTGAGACCAGAGTTGTTGACCATCTGCTGGACAACCGGGGTGAGAACTCCACCAAAGCCCGAAGTAATGAATGCCATGCCCTTAAGGCCAACGCCGACGAGAACTGCAGACTGAAATGCGCGCTTGCGTGGTGTCTTGAAAATGCGACAGATGATGTAAATGATGATTGGCACCGTAATATAGTTGCCAAATGCGTCAAAGAATGCTTTTAGACCAGCGAAAAACGCATCCATCGAAAGCCTCCTTATTCTGTGGTAGCGAGGTCTCTATCTATTCGGAAAGGTCAAGCTTGCCAACCTCATCCATGAGTTGCTCGATGAACTCGTCCTCGTTGATGCCAACGAGGAAACCTGTTGCATTGAGCATGGGTATTCCGGGGTCATCCTCGATGGGGCTAGTGAAGGCAATCAGATCCCAATC
>JAUNIK010000565.1 GCA_030523505.1 Prevotellaceae bacterium
GATGGAATAGTTGCACGAAAGGTTTCCGATATTGGTCACCTCAAGGTCGAGCATCGGTTCGGTCACCACATTGACAGCAATGCTTGCCTGCGAACCACCAGCCTTAACGACAATCTGACATGAACCATCGCCCACACCAGTCACCTTACCGCTGCGGTTCACTGTTGCCACGTTCTCGTCGGTCGATTCCCATTCCATAGGCAACACTACCTCTTCGCCGTTCTGGTAGCACGCAACATCGAGCTGCATCCACTGTTCTGGATGAAGCCAATATTTGGTGTAGTAGTTGATGTTGACATCTGTACTGTTATCATCAGGGAATGTCACGTCCTGAATCTCAGCTATCTTGATTTTCAGCTGTGTACCGTCGGTTTTAGTAACCACCATTGTTGACTGTGCCATTGCACCAATGCAAACGGCAATAAATGCTATAAGAGTAAATATCTTTCTCATATATTCTTTGTTTTATTTTTTTTTGTCGCATTCGCTATCGCCAACAAAGTTACAAAAATATAATCAAACCACCAAAAATAAATCAAGTTGATTGTTTTTGCCTTTTGAATTTATAAAAAAAGGAACCTACGGCAGCAGGTTCCTTCTTGATTATATAGATGTTCGAGAGTGCGTTTTACTTCACTAAAATCTTTCGGCCGTTAGTGATGGTGATACCCTTGTGGTTAGCATCGACACGCTGCCCCAAAAGGTTGTATCTATCATCGTTATCGTCATCGTCATCGTACGAAGTCACTCCATTGTTAATGTCCTCAAGAGTGGTAACGGTAATCTCGTTGCTCATGTCCGACTGCATGAGAGGCTCATCGTTCAGAGCCTGCACCGCATAATGATAGGTACGCTCCGGCTTGAGATTCTCCACAAGATAACAACAGCTTTTGTCATCGTCATCGTCATAACATATCTCCACCACCTGCTGTCCAGTAGTGATGTTCCACACCTCCTCATCCGGGATATCAGAGCGAAGAACTCTGATACGGTCTATGAACAGACGCTCGTTTTCCGTATTGAATACCAGTCGTGAAGAAGCGCAAGGCTCTGCGATGTGAACAACAAACTCAGTAGGAGTCTTCTTCACCTTGAATGAACTCCTATTATACACGTTATCGTCATCTATCACATCCATTGTAAACGCCACCTGTTTGCCGGTATAGCTCTGGGCAGTGAAGGCAATAGTGAGCGGTTCGTCCTCATTGGCGTTGAAAGCGTAGGAAGTGAGACTGCCGCTCACTCCATAGCTGCCCACACGAATCATTCCGCCACATTCATAGACATCTGTACCCGTCCAGCCACTATGGGCAGTGTAGTAGTCAAGGTTCTCCAGTGGAATATAGTCAGAGTAAGGATATTCGCCCTTCACCATACCCGAGAAATCTTCATCCAGAATGATTATCTGCTCCTCTTCCGGTATATCCTCGTTGATGATAAGTCGGTAGCCCAATGCATCATCAACCCCTTCCCAGTTAGCAACGAAACTGTTGGCAGTCACCTCTGTAGCCTCGAGGGCAACAGGAGTGGCAAGTCGTTCATGCATAAAGTCGAAGGTCACAACACGCAGTCCCCCACCATCGACTTCGTTTTCGTTTATATGCGTCAATCCCTTACCAACAGGAGTACCATCGTGCATCAGCATGTTTGGAGTAGAGAAGTCCGTGAGGCAAGTGACATTGTCTGTTCCAGGGAATAGGTCGGAAGCCGCTCCGTTACCCTGAGTGCCGTCAGCCTCGACAAGATCATAGCGAGGGTAGATGCCGGCATTCACACCATTCGCCTCCCACATCGAGCGTTCGAACTCCACATGGAAAACCATCAGACCATGACCAGGCAGATATTTGTCCCATCCCACCTGCTGGCGGTTCTCAAGAGTGAAGAACTCGTTGTCGTCCTTCGTCGTGATGATGTAAGCCGAGCGACTCTCGTTCAGTTCCTTCAGCTCTACACCCCTCTGTGGCTCGTCAA
>JAUNIK010000566.1 GCA_030523505.1 Prevotellaceae bacterium
CCAGTTCGTCATATCCCAGGAAGTCAGTCTTGAGGATATAACGAGCCACCACTTCTGCCACGAACAGGAGACATGTTGCCGAAGCTGCAATTACTATAATTATTTCCTGGAGAATTTTTAAGACCTTCCACAAAAGTGTTTCACGGAATCTCAAAATTTTATCGATCATAGTATTCCTCCGTACAATCAGTACTAAAAGGGTCCGCCGGTTTACACCGGCGAACCCCGATATGCATCGCTCTCAAGCGATATTGTCGTACCGGGACATTTAATTACTTAAGCTCCCAGCCCATATCTGCGTATACAGCAGCCTTAGCGTCATCGCCATATGATTTGAAGTCTGCATCCCATGTCTTTGTTCTAACCTGTTCAGCAAGAGCATCGATTTCATCCTGACTCAGCTCAACAACTTCAATACCATAATCCTTGAGCAGCTGGAAGTTGGTTTCATCAGTCTTCTGAGCACGATCGAAGGATGCTGCAGCTTCTTCAAGAACTGCATCCTTCAGGATCTTCTGATATTCAGGTGAAAGACTGTTGAATACATCCTTGTTGATCATTGCTGCATTGTTTTCCATCTGCTGGTTTACAACATACAGATACTTGATAACGTCTCTGAAGCTTACATAGTTAAGCTCAGCAGTTCCGCCCATCCATCCGTCGCAAACACCTGTCTGCAGTGAAGTGTACAGGTCAGCATAAGGAATTGTTACTGTAGGGAATCCCTGGCATTCCATTGCCAGACGTCCTGATTCGATTGCAGGGCATCTCATCAGATCCTTCTTCTTGGCATTAGGATCACCCATATTGTCGATGTAGTTCTTTGAAGCAACCTGAACGAAGCCCTCAACGAAGTATCCCATGAATACCATGTTGTTTTCATCGCACTTCTTTTCAATCATCTTATAAGTGTTTGAACCTTCGCTCAGAACCTTTGATGCTTCATCATAGTTTGTGAAGAGGTATGGCAGGTAACCGATTTCGAATGCAGGGTCATATTCACCTGAGAATGACTGTACTGCCATATCGATCGTTCCCATACGAACTTCGTCAAATACTGCGGTGTAATCACCCAGTGCACTGTCAGGATAGATGTCCAGAATTACGTTACCGTCAGTTTCTGATTCCACCTTTTCCTTGATTCTCTGTACTGCCTTGCATGTTTCATGATCTTCGTTCTGCTGAACGGCAACCTTAATTGTTACAGGGCCATCTGATGAACCACCGCCATTGCTGCCGCAAGCTGTAAACGAAAGAACGAGAACCAGGCTGAGCAATAATGCTATAATCTTCTTCATTTGTCTCCTCCGTTTAAATAATTAATATAAATAAATAGCTAAACTATAACGAACAACTTAATGATTCTACCTTTCCCCCGTTTTGAGATAACTTCTTATTTCTTCAACTGTCATTCCTTCAAGGCCCAGTCTCTCCAGATTGATGCCCTCACCTCTCCAGTCACGTTCATGTGCAACACTGTAAACACTTGTAACACCATCCATTACAGGAGTTGCCACACCGCAGAGCCTGCCCAGCTCGCTCCATGGAACAAGACCGTTCGGACAATCCTCGGTAAGATATCTGTTCCAAATGGAATCAGGACCTGTAATTGGTGTCAGCTCAGGAGCACCGTGCATCTTCTGATAAATGTCCTGCCATGTGAGTTCTCCCTTAGGCTCGCAAAAGTCCTCAAGAGGAGTCAGCTTATATCCGAAGGCTTCGCCGACAGCTTTTCTCTCCTTGTCTATGGCAAGGTCGATTTTAGCTGCTCCGAATGTGAAATGCTCATACATGCAGAACTTACCTCTCAGATCCTGCTGCTCAATTGCACCGAAGTTAATGAGGCACGGTCCTGAGTGAACAGATGGATTAACGAGAGACAGATCGCATTCAAGCAAGTCTTCATATATCCTGTCCTAAGGTGAGATATCCAAGATGTCATCAAGGAATCCTCTATCTGCAT
>JAUNIK010000567.1 GCA_030523505.1 Prevotellaceae bacterium
CAAATGCCGCAATTCCTTCTTCGGTAGATTCGATGATGCTGTTTTGTTCATATTGACTTCCTACTCGCTGAAGGTTTCTGAATAACTTATCTGCATTGTCTTGGGTAGGGGAGCAATAAACAATGCTTCCCCCTCGAAGGATGACCGACATGATGTCACGATAGTCTTGGTCGGTGAGAGAGGGGATGCAGTTGTCATTAATAACCACCGACTCAACAGTCTCGTCAATCCTGTCGGCTATATTGGTCAAACGTCTTGACAAGGCAGCCGACGTACTTGCATAGTCGCCCTGAAAAATGAATGTTTTGCTGGAAACATTAACGGTTAAGGCATCTTCCTTTGGCGATGGTTCAATATCCTCGATATTGTCATTAGCAGTGTTATCATCATTGTCATTGCATGCGCATAATGACACCACTATTATTAACGAGGCTGAGAATAATCTCAATCTTGCCATGGCATTTTTGAAGCCATTGTCCATTTGCTTTGATTTATTCATAATACTATCTAAGTTAAATGTGAATACAAAAAGTTGATTATTGTGTCTGCAAATTTAATGAATAATGCTGAATGGAGCAAATAAAAAAATGCCATTGCTTCAATTTTTGAAGAAATGACATTTATTATTGTTGAATAGGCAATTACCAGTGCTTGAAAAACGGGCAAATTGTCGTTTCGGCACGTTCTTACTGCAACTTGTCACGCCATTGCGACGGTGTGCATCCTTCCTTTGCCTTGAACGTGCGGGTGAAATGGCTTTTGGATACAAATCCCGAGGATTCGGACACTTCAAGAATCATCAACTGAGGTTGACGTTTCATCAAATCCTTGGCATATTCTATACGCAAGTCGGTAATCCAGTCGCGGAATGTCTTGTGATACACATTATTGATAAACTGCGACAGATAGGTGCGGTTGGTGCAGAATAGCATCGACAAATCATTGAGAGATATGCCCTGCTGGAGATACCCCTCATTGTCTATCCACTCCTTTATGTGATGTTCGATATTCGAATGGTAGGCTGGAGAATCCTCGATGGACTCAATGATGTCCTCGCCGCTATCAATGTGCGATGCCGTTGCAGTCTCTTCGCGAAAGGCATTCTCCACTCTCTCGTAGAACAAGATGTAATTCTGATACCTGCAATATAAATATATGTAGAAAGGGATGGATGACAGAATCCATAGAAATATGTATTTATTGGGAAGGAATGTGAGGAGACCGCAACTCACGCCATAGCCTATTGCCCAATATGTGAAGATTGACAGCCAACGGATATACGACCCGATGTCGTCGGAATTAGTGTCCTCAAACATCTTTATTGCCCGTGAGTATGTGCGAAGCAGGCGGGCGGAAAGAAAGAGACCGTAAATGACAAGCCACGTTGTCAGGGTAATCATACCCAAAGACCATACGGTGTGTGTGTGTGAAAGCATGCTCACTGCTAAAGCCAATGCTGAGAAGGCAAGCCACATCGACATGTGAAACGCAAAGCGTCGGAGGGTGACATACCGGTTGTTGAGAAGTGTCATCATTGCCGAACCGAACAACCAATAGCACAGAAAATAGGTTGACAGGTTCATCAATATTGTGGCATTCACGTCTTTCAGTCGTATTCCATAAAAGAGATGCACACAATAATTGGCGGCAAGGATGAGCAATGCCGTACCCATCAGTCGGCGCGACAAGAGGTAGTTGGCAAACACCCTTTTCTCGGGTGTCCTGCCAAAAAGCATGTGAAACCCAAAGAACAGCATCAGCGGTAATGATAAGAATAACGATTGGCTGTATAATGAATGGTCCATATTCAAAAATAGAGTTAAAAATCTCCCCCAACCTTGGATAGGATGGGGGAGAAGTTATGTGAAATCAAGTGATTACTTGCTTACGGGTATCTTCTCGACACGACGCTGATGGCGACCGCCCTCAAACGTGGTCTTGAAGAACTCGTCCATGA
>JAUNIK010000568.1 GCA_030523505.1 Prevotellaceae bacterium
TGTGAGTCAGGGTAATTGGTACATAGAACCCTATCTTTGGATAAGATATATAAAAGGGAAAACTGGGATTATGAAACTGTTTAACAGGATAAACTTCCAGTACACCGTGTCAACACAAACCCCGGACCTGACACAAAAGACAGGCTTTACTGATACTACGAATCCCCTGTCCGTAATAAGAGGTAATACAAGTTTGAAAACATCATCGAATCATCATCTTGAGTTCCTCGCAGAAACTGGTGGCGTTTGTCCGTATGCCCATCTCAAAATAGAGACGAACATCATTGATAATATGGTCGCCAATAGTTTTTCCTACAATCCGCTCACAGGCATCTACACCTATCGTCTCTTGAATGTAAAGGGAAATTGGAACACAAAAATCAGTACATTATATAGAACATACATAGATCATGGGAAATATTTTCGGGCAGAAGGACGCACAAGCTTCAACTATGTTCATAATGTTGATTTAGCTACGATAGAAGGATTTAGTACAAGCCAGTTAAGTCGTGTAAACCATTATATCACTTCGCAGAGTGCTAAGGTTTCCTACAACAAGGAGAGCCTTCGTCTGGATGCCATTGGCGACTTTGCATGGAATGTTGCCAGACGCGAACTGGATAATGTGAGCGAAATCAGTGCATTTGATTTTAGCTATGGCATCAGCGGACAATATACTTTGCCGTGGAAGATACAGCTGGCCACCGACCTGAAGATGTATAGCCGTAGAGGATATGAAGAGCCGTCTATGAATACGGATGAACTGGTATGGAATGCCTCTGTCTCTCGTCCCTTCTTGAAAGGAAAACTTGTAGTCAGAATCGATGGATTCGACATCTTAAACCATCTCTCCAGTACACGATACATAGTGAATGGACAGGGACGTACGGAGACTTGGCAGCTCTGCATGTCCCGCTACGCTATGCTGAGAGTGGCGTATAAATTCAACAAGAATCCAAAGAATAAGTAAACCATGAATTCTTTCCCCCACTATCACCAGTTAGACTCTGCCGACTGCGGACCTACGTGCCTACGCATGATAGCCAAGCACTATGGGCGAAGCTATACTTTGGAGACATTACGTGAGCGTAGCTTCATTACACGAGAAGGTGTGTCAATGCTTGGAATCAGCGATGCAGCTGAAAGTATTGGTATGAGAACTATGGGTGTTAAGATAAGTGTAGAGCAACTAATCCAAGATGCGTTGCTCCCATGTATCCTGCACTGGAACCAGAACCACTTTGTGGTACTCTATAAGGTAAGCAAGTGTAGAGGGAGTAAATATGTGTTCCATATTGCTGACCCTGCTACACAAAAGGTTGCATTCCGTCAAGAAGAATTGGAAAAGTGTTGGCTGGCAAAGAAGGAAGGAAACAGAGACGTAGGTATGGCACTTCTTCTGGAGCCAGGGCCAGAATTTATGGAATATGAGGACGAGAGACGTTCAGCCAGACGTGACATGTTCTTCTTCGTCCGTTACCTGACTCCATACAAGAAGCAATTCCTTCAGCTTATTATTGGAATGATTGTGGGTATGGGGCTGCAGATGATATTCCCATTCCTGACGCAGGCCCTGGTGGATGTTGGTATACGTTCTGCCAATTTGAGTTTTATCACCCTTATTCTTATAGCACAGTTGGTACTGTTCCTTTCACAGCTTTCTGTGGGTTTTATCCGTTCATGGATTTTATTGCATGTTAATTCCAGAATCGACATATCGCTTATCTCTGACTTCCTAATGAAGTTAATGAAGTTGCCACTGCGTTACTTTGACACAAAGAATACGGGTGACATCATGCAGCGTATAGGGGATCACGGACGTATAAAAGGATTCCTAATGGGCAGTTCCATGAACATCGTTTTCTCATTGTTCAACTTTATAATCTTCGGGGCTGTTATTGCTTACTACATCGTAATTATACTTGTAATATTATTAAGTGGCAATACAGGGTATGTC
>JAUNIK010000569.1 GCA_030523505.1 Prevotellaceae bacterium
TTTATGAAATATGCCTTTGTTGGTAGCGGAATATAAAGGTATTTTGTGCTTTTTGTGATAGTTAATGGTTATATTAACCATTTTGTTGCGTGTTTCTTTCCGTTTCTCGTTTTTTTTTAGTAAATTTGCAAGAAATATAAAATCCAATTAAACGATGGAAGAAATACTCAACAACGAAGGTACTGAGAAGAACTATACTGGTAGTAGTATTCAGGTGCTTGAAGGTTTGGAGGCTGTGCGTAAGCGTCCAGCCATGTATATCGGTGATATCAGCGAGAAGGGTCTTCATCATCTTGTCAATGAAACCGTTGACAACTCTATCGATGAGGCTATGGCTGGTTACTGTACCGATATTGAAGTAATCATCAACGAAGATAATTCTATCACAGTAGAAGATAACGGTCGTGGTATTCCTGTTGACGAGCATCCAAAGATGCATAAGTCAGCTCTCGAGGTTGTAATGACCGTTCTCCACGCAGGTGGTAAGTTCGATAAAGGTTCATATAAGGTTTCCGGAGGTCTCCACGGTGTGGGTGTAAGCTGTGTTAACGCCCTTTCAACCCATATGCTCTCTCAGGTGTTCCGCGATGGTAAGATCTATCAGCAGGAATATGAGAAGGGTAAGCCTCTCTACGATGTAAAGGTTGTAGGTGAGACTGATAAGCGTGGTACACGCCAGCAGTTCTGGCCTGATGGAAGCATCTTCACAACAACAGAATATAAGTACGATATTGTTGCTCGTCGTATGCGTGAGCTTGCATTCCTTAATGCAGGTATCAAGATTACACTCCGCGATCTCCGTCCAGATGAGGAAGGCAAGACTCGTGAGGATGTGTTCCATGCAAAGGACGGCTTGAAGGAGTTCGTTCGCTATGTGGACCGTCATCGTACTCATCTCTTTGATGATGTTATCTACTTGAAGACAGAGAAGCAGGGTGTGCCAATCGAAGCAGCAATCATGTATAACACTGATTACTCTGAGAATATCCATTCTTATGTAAACAATATCAATACCATCGAGGGTGGTACTCACCTTACTGGTTTCCGTATTGCTTTGTCGCGTACTTTGAAGAAGTATGCTGATACCGACGAGGCATTGCGCAAGCAGATTGAGAAGGCAAAGATTGAAATCACTCCTGAGGACTTCAAGGAAGGACTTACCGCAGTAATTTCTGTAAAGGTGGCAGAACCACAGTTTGAGGGCCAGACAAAGACAAAGCTTGGTAACTCAGAGGTGAATGGTGCTGTTCAGCAGGCTGTCGGTGAGGCGATGAACGACTATCTTGAAGAGCATCCAAATGAGGCAAAGCGTATCTGCGAAAAGGTTATTCTTGCAGCTTCTGCGCGTATTGCTGCTCGTAAGGCTCGTGAGAGCGTTCAGCGTAAGAGTCCGATGTCGGGTGGTGGTCTCCCTGGTAAATTGGCCGACTGCTCATGCCGTGATCCAAAGAAGACAGAGATTTTCCTTGTCGAGGGTGATTCTGCGGGTGGTTCTGCAAAGCAGGGCCGTGACCGTACAACACAGGCTATCCTCCCTCTCCGTGGTAAGATCCTCAATGTTGAGAAGGTACAGTGGCACAAGGTGTTTGACGCCGAGTCAGTAAATATCATTCTTCAGGCTATCGGAGTTCGCTTTGGTGTAGATGGCGATGATTCTAAGGAAGCAAACATTGATAAGCTGCGTTACGACAAGATTATCATCATGACCGATGCCGATGTCGATGGTTCTCACATCGACACACTGATTATGACATTGTTCTATCGCTTCATGCCAAAGGTCATCGAAGAAGGCCATTTGTATATCGCGACACCACCGCTCTACAAATGTACTTATCGTAGCAAGGTGAGCGAGTACTGCTACACCGAGCAACAGCGACAGGCATTCCTCGACAAATACGGCGAGGGACAGGAAGACAAGAATATCCACACCCAGCGATACAAAGGTTTGGGT
>JAUNIK010000570.1 GCA_030523505.1 Prevotellaceae bacterium
CATCGTTTGGGCTGGCACCACACAATAGAGATTGACGAGGGCATCCACCGCTTGTATGAGTGGTATTTGAAGGGTATCTGTATCAATCATTTGTAAGGACCCACCCCATCCCTCCCTTAAAGAGAGGGGGAATGGAAAGTTTCCAATAATATATATAGGGAAAAATTGATTTATTTACTGAGTTCCTATGACGAAAGTGATTTCATCCTCAATAATAAAAGCCGAGGCTCAGCGTCTCGGCTTTTTTACCTCTGGGATTGCACGCGCTGAACGCGTCAATGAAACAAAGGAGCGCGACTATCGTGAATGGTTGCGTGAGGGTGGTCATGCATCAATGCAATATCTTGAAAACAACCTCGATAAGCGTCTTGACCCACGGTTGCTGGTAGAAGGGGTGAAGTCTATAGTATGTGTAGCCCTTAACTACGCTCCGTCTGAGAGGATTCCTGAAGGTGAACCCCAGATAGCCTCGTATGCACTTGGTCAGGACTATCACGATGTAGTGAAAAACCGATTGAGGCTTCTTGCAGAAAGTATCGGTGCACAAAACTACAGAGTGTTTTGTGATAGTGCGCCCGTTATGGAGCGATATTGGGCTGAGCAGTGTGGTTTGGGATGGATTGGAAAAAGCCAGTTGCTTATCATCCCGAAGGCCGGGAATATGTTTTTCTTGGGTGAACTGTTTCTTCAGGAGGAAGTTGATGAGTATGACAGTCCAGTAGTAAACCGTTGTGGAACTTGCACCAAATGCTTGGATGCCTGTCCGACAGGAGCTCTTGGTGGTGAGCATTTCTGTGCAGAGCGCTGTTTGAGTTACCAGACAATAGAGAATAGGGGAGAACTGTCGGAATTGGCAAAGGAAAAGATGGGTGATATGTTCTATGGTTGTGACCGTTGTGTGAAAGCCTGTCCATGGAATTCGTTTGCCACACCAACCGATGTGGAGGAGTTCCGTCCGAGCCCGGAACTACTCGCAATGACCCGCGAAAAGTGGGCTAACCTAACAGAGGAGGACTACCGCCGGTTATTCAAGGGCTCGGCGGTAAAAAGGGCGAAGTACAGTGGTTTGATGAGGAATATTAAAGGAATGGCGACAAAAGATGGGCAAACCATCCACGGAACTTCTGCCATGGAGTGCGGAACTCATTCCACGACTCAGGAGTGAGAAGGAACGAATCTTCTTTTTCTGCATCAAACAGATCCGACAGCTGGTTTGTAGTGCAAGGATCGATGATGACAGCATTCTCTTCGTAGTCAAAGCGCAATGAGCGGGCATCAAGGTTGGCAGAACCAACGGTGCAGAATTTACCATCGACCATAATAATCTTTGTATGGTGGAAACCAGGCTGGTACATCCATACCTCACAACCTTTCTTCATCAGTTTGTGGGCGTTGTAGAAACCACAGTCAGGTGTTATCGGTTCATCGCTTCTCACACTGAGCATTATCTCCACTTTAACACCACGCTTCACTGCCTTTTTCAGTGCTTTCTTCAGTTTGTGGCTTAGAGTGAAATATGGATTGACGAGTTTTATGCTCTCCTGCGCATCATTGATAGCGTTGACATAGAAATAGCGAATGATATCGTTTGAGACACGAGGCTCACGGTTGATGATACCCACCATCTTTTCACCCTTTGTCTCACATACGTCGGGAGCCAGTCCCGCGATGTTGACCTCTTCGCCACCTTTGAAATACTTGTCGTCAACGATGATCTCATCAGTAACCTTATACCATGTCTCGAGGAATATCTTTTGCAGAGTGTTTACCTCATCGCCCTCTATACGGCAGTGCATGTCGTGCCATTCGCCTACAACTTCGGTGCCTTTGATGTAATAGTCGGCCACGTTCATTCCACCGGTATATGCTATTTTGCCATCAATGACAACAATCTTGCGGTGATCGCGCGAAAACACATGGTTTATCCAAGGGAATGCCAACGGGTCGAACT
>JAUNIK010000571.1:0-812 GCA_030523505.1 Prevotellaceae bacterium
TGGGCTTTTTTTATTTGTTTTTTAAAAATAGTTTCCTTTTTGTTTGGTTTATTGCAAAGTATTCATTATCTTTGCAGCCATGAAACAGGTTAAGATATTACACCAATATACTTTGATAATAAACACCCTGAAGGTGAATAATAAGGTGACCTTCGAGGAGTTAAGGCGACTTTGGATTGAGGATGATGTGGCTGACGGGAAGCATCTTCCGCGTTCTACATTCAACCGTCATCGCGATGCTATTCAGAAAATGTTCGGCATCGTCATTGAGTGCGACATGAATACTTATGAATACTACATCGGCAACCCAACAGCCCTTAGCGATGACAGCATAGAGCGATGGCTGTACTCTACGATAGCTGTTCACGGGATGTTGTCTGAAAGTCCTGCTGTGAAGGACCGTGTGGTGCTCGAGAATGTAGCCACCGGCTTGGAGTATCTTCAAACTATCATTGGCGCCATCAATACAAACCATTGCCTGCAAATGGGCTATCAGAAGTTCGGCACTGAGGGCTATGAGAAGACCGTCTGTCCCTACGCCTTGAAGCTGTTCCATCAGCGGTGGTATATGCTGGCGAAGACACAGGAAGATACTATGCGCATCTATGCCCTCGACCGCATACAGTCCTTAACGCAGACAGAGGAGACCTTCAAGATGCCGAAGGACTTCTCGCCACAAGGTTATTTCGCGGAGTATTTCGGTGTTCTTACAGACAGCAGTGTTCCTATGGCGCACGTCGTGATTCGCGCCCACAACTGGACGCCCAACTACCTGCGCACCCTGCCGCTGCACCATTCGCAGCGCGAGCTGA
>JAUNIK010000571.1:822-1948 GCA_030523505.1 Prevotellaceae bacterium
CATCAACAGCCGATTATACGGACTTCTCGTTTGACATTCGCCCCACTTCCGATTTCCTTGCCCAATTGCTGTCCCAGGGCAGCGGCATAGAGGTGCTTAAACCACAGGAGCTGAGAGAGAAAATGCGCAGCCTGATAGCGGAAAATCTGGCAAGATATTAGTTTTTTGGTCGATTTTTATTAAAAGTTGTTAATTTTTTATAGGGTGTCCCTGGATTTTGGGACACCCTATGTTGTATCTTTGCAAGCGGAAACGAGAAAAAACAAATTTCACGCCGCAAAGGTAATGTCTAACTAATAATTAATAACAATGGAAAAAATAAATTTTCTGGAAGTAATGAGAGAGAGTATCGAGGCAGCAGCGATTGTTGGATTTGGAGCAGTATTGCTTTTCCTGTCATTAACAGCTTATGGTATGATTGTTTAATAGCTTAAAGATTATGAATGAACTAGAATTAAAAGAAATTTTCCAGCTACTTGAGGAGCAAGGCTGGAAGCCGATGTTGTGTGATACTCCGATTCCATTTTTTGATAATCCTGTGAGTTGTGGTGTTCCAACTGATATTGGTGATGTTGATATGAGCTTGGAATGGTGCTCTCGCGAGTTGATGCCTTCAAACAGGACTTTCCAAGTGCCTGCAAAGGGTGACTCCATGCGTGATGCAAACATAAATGCAGGAGATATACTGACCATCGAAACGGACACTTATATTGATGATGACGATATTGTGCTGGCATATATTGACGGAGAATGGCTTGTGAAGGCTTTCCACGAAGAAAAAGAAGGGGTAAAGTGGCTGGTTCCTTTCAATGACCAGTACACTCCAACTATGCTGACAGAAGATGGGAATGTAAGAATAGCTGGAAAGGTGATAGCTGTTTCAAAGAGATACCCCAGGGTGAAATACCGCGATGCACAAAACATAATAAATAAGAGTAAAGAAAAGGAAAGAGCGAAAAGGGTGCTTTCAAAGGAGGAAGTAATAGAGATTATCAACCAGGTAGCACCAATGGTGGAGACTGGCAGACAGTGGTTTGCGGTATATTGTCCGCTGGCACATCGAAAGCATACAGAAAGGGGTAACTATGCCTACTTCTGTAACTTGGTGACAGAGGCTGTGCCTAAT
>JAUNIK010000572.1 GCA_030523505.1 Prevotellaceae bacterium
TTCTTGTCTTTCTGGAGCTATATAGAGAATCTTAACCTCGTTATTCAGTGCTTTTTGTATTGCCTCCTGATTCTCCTCATACGACTGTTCTGAATTTATATATGCGGCAGGTATTCCTTTTTCACATAGTCCCCTTACCTGATCACGCATCAGGGCTATGAGTGGAGAAAAGATCACGGTTACACCATCAAACTGGGTAGCCGGAAACTGATAGCACAGAGATTTACCAAATCCTGTACGTTCAATCATAAGTATTCGTTCTCCTCGGAGTATTCGCTCTATAGCTCTCCATTGTTCATCATAGAAATAATCTAAACTGAAGATTTTCTTCAGTTTCATTTCTGCGGTTTGTCTTGTCATTAATGTAGACATGTTATTCGAATGTACATTTAATATGATTAATATATTTCCTCATACCTCCTCGTCTCCCTAAATGTAATCACAGGAGTTACTTTCTTTAAAGTTTCCCCATTGACTACACTATCGTATGGGAGGTTGGTGGTGAGTTCTGACTTCAGCCAATCGTTATTCCAAAGTGGTTCTACAGCTTTGCCCGCAACCAGTTGGCAGAGGCGGAGGGTGTAGGGGGATGTGCCTTGCATCTTGTCCTGCGTGTAAGTCATGTTCTGGAGCCAGAGCTGGTTGTAGGATGAGTTTGGCTGGTTGCAGAGTTTATGGTAAACGAGGTCGATGATGGAACGCTTCTCATCCATATCCGTTAGGGAGTCAATCATACGACTGATGACGCGAAGGGCATAGTGGGCACAACCGACATTCTCAAGGGCTATCTGGATGCAGACGGCAGATAGGGCTCGGATGCTGCCACCAGGGATGTACTTTGGTGGATTGTAGGTTTTCAGTTCGGAGAAAATGCCTTTTGTTTTGGCTGGTTCGGTTTCATCGCCAAGGTTAACAGCCTCCCAATCTTCTGCTTTTGACTTGGCTTTTTCATCAAGCGATTTCAGATGATCCTCAATTCGCTTGTCAATGTCAGAAAGCATTGTCCTCACGGAACCGCTATCGGGATATTGACGCGAGAACATTAGGATGTAGAGCAGATGTTTCTCAAAGCTGTCAAAGTCAACACCTTTCTTGTTGAAGATAGGGGTATTATAGATGTAAGCCAGTTTGTCGGACTTGACGGCATCGGTCACAATGCTGTCGCTGATTTTGGTCTTCTGACTGTTCATTCGGAAATTCAGTCGTTCCAGAACCTGCTGCAGGATGTAGGAGATGTCTTCGAGTGCCTCACGGTTGCTACAGAAAACCCTGTAGTCATCACGATAGCGAATGATCTCGTACTCGGGGAACGTCTTGCCTTGTTCTTCGTACTCTTGTGCTTTTGCTTGCAATGCCTCATGCAGCAGAAGATCAGAATAACCAAGTATGATTTCGCCCACGAAGTCGAAAATCGCACTAACTTGTGGAATGCCGATATTGCGTCCCTGTTGGAAGGCACGCAAATACAGCTGAATGTTCTTGGCAATCTGACTTTCGCCATCGGTTTCAAAGGATGTGCTTTTCAGAGTGAATGCCCAATCGAATGTCTGCGGATTGACAGAACCATAGCAGTTGGTGATGTCCGTTACAAACATGTAGCGGTATTCCAACGACAGTTCGATGGAACGTTGCTCCATGCTGTTCCACCAGTTGTTGATGGTTGTTGCTTTGTGGAAAGTCTCCTTCTCTTTGGGAATGACCGGAATAGCACAAGAGGTAATGTGAGGAACTTTGAACTTATCAAACAGACCTTTAACTATGGCCCAATTCTGTTCGTTGCAAACCTCACGCACAAGGAAATAGTACAAGAAAGGATTCGCCAGCATAATCGGACGAACAGCATAACGTCCATCCTTGTTGAGTAGTATATCGAGATTCACATCCGATAGTTCTTCTGGCGCGATACCCTTTTGGACGCAATCTTCGTATGATGCATCTCCGATTGTC
>JAUNIK010000573.1 GCA_030523505.1 Prevotellaceae bacterium
ATTCGTTTTCGTTAATTTGTATATGACTATAGATTTCAATAAAATGGAAGAAACCTCCATCCCTAATTTCAAGGGAGGAGAGAAGAGCCTCGAGGCAAAGATGTTCTTCGATGGCACAAACCGTATTCTCCACGGACGACTGACTCCGGGTGCATCGATTGGTACTCACACTCACGAGACAAGCAGTGAGATAATATATGTTCTCCAAGGAACCCCAACAGTGATATGCGATGGTGAAGAGTCACATCTCACCGCAGGCGAATGTCACTACTGCGAAAAAGGACATACCCACACGATGATCAATAACTCTGATGAGGATGTGGTGTTCTTTGCGGTGGTGCCAGAACAATAGTAGACCCTCTCCGCCCTTTGGGCACCTCCCCCATGATGGGGAGGGATTTTAATACCTCGTTATCGTTATTTCGCTATTTCGTTTATGTTAGAACTTCTGGTGATTATCTACTTCGTGGCGTTTGCGATGTATGGTATAGATAAATCCAAGGCAAAGAAAAAGCGTTGGCGCATATCCGAGGCGTCATTGCTCTCTGTGGCATTCCTCGGTGGAGCCTACGGAGCATGGCTTGGAATGAGGGTGTTCCATCATAAGACACGACACAAGAAGTTCCAGATTCTCGTGCCACTTGCAGCGGTGGGGTGGACATTGATAATAATAAGGACCCTCTCCGCCCCATGAAGGGGCACCTCCCCCATGATGGGGAGGAAATTTTAATGCCTCGTTATCGTCATCGTTATCGTTATAAACATGTCATTTTGTCTAAATAATATAAAACATCTATTAGTAATGCTCCTGCTGATGGTGGGGGTTGTGCGCATGATGGGCGCAGAAGTGGAGGTGCAGACCATGACGAAGGCTGTGCCGGGAAGCTACGACTTCTACCTCTATCTGCCTCCATCGTATGACAGGGAGGGTGAGGCGAAACCGCTCATTCTCTGTCTCCACGGAGCAAGCTGTTGCGGAGGAGCAATGACTCGTGCCCGTCGCTATGGTGTTATCGATGCTCTAGCCCGTGGAATGAATATCGATGCAGTGGTGGTGGCTCCACATAACAACGGAGGGGCGTGGCAACCGAAGAAACTTGCCGATATTCTCGACTTCATGGAGGCTCGTTATAACATCGACCATAACCGTATCTATGTCTTCGGAATGAGTCTTGGTGGTTATGGCACTCTCGACTTCGTGAACACATACCCCGAGCGTGTGGCTGCATCGATAGCGATGTGTGGCGGTTGCTCATCGAACAATATCGATGGATTGGGCAAGTTGCCTCTGTGGATTATCCATGGCACTGCCGACAGGGATGTGAAGGTGGGAGTGTCGCGCGAGATAGTGAACCGTCTGCATAATGCCCATGCCGATTCATTGCTGGTATATTCCGAACTGCCGGGAGTTGATCACGGTCAGCCATGCCGTATGTACTATCATGAGGAAGCCTACGACTGGTTGTTCCGCCATTCGCTCGACAAGCGACAGGTGGATCGCTCATTCTCGTTGACAACAGCATCATTGCGTCGCCCATATACTAAAAACGAGAAACGCCAGTATCGAGACCGTAAAGGTCGCATACCACCACTGATGCAACCTCGTGAGGGTGAGGAGGACACTGCGTTCGCCAATCAGGACATAGAAACCGAAGAGGCTTTGGTGGAAGGTGGAGATGCTGGTGCTGAGGCTGAACAGGTGAAGGCTGAACCGAAGAAGAAGGTGCGCTATCACACGATAAAGAAAGGTGAGACACTCTCGTCGATAGCCAAGCGCAACCACACTACGGTGAAGAAACTCTGTCGTGATAATGGTCTCAAGCCGACATCGACGTTGAAGGTGGGGAAGAGAATTAAAATATAAAAAGACCCCCTTTCCCCTCGCCCTCTGGGCTCTTCCCTTTCCCCGCTCGGGGCAAGGGCGTCGAAATGCCTTGTATGGTG
>JAUNIK010000574.1 GCA_030523505.1 Prevotellaceae bacterium
GTCCTGCTTGCGCAGAATCGTATTTCGCCTTTTATTGCGCTATGATTTAGAAAGAGTAGGTTGCCATCAGGCCACAGAAATTCTGCATTTGGGCTGAGCAACCCGTGAACTATTTCCAGACCCTGGAAGTCCACTCCACTTGTTTTAATACTCGTTTTTGGGTCTGTCCATAAGTGGTGGTCTGAAGCTTGCAGCACTCTTTGGGCCAGCCATTCAGGAAATACTCATAAGATTCCAGCAGCGTCACCTTCATCTCGTCGCCCAAAATGTTACGAGCCTCCTCCATCGTACCTTCACTGCCGAACATCTGATCATGAGTCTTGTCCGACACGACCATTCCTAAAGCGTTCTTGGCCAGTTCCAGCGCATCCTCCGATGGGACAGTGCATTCCGTTTGGGCATACAGAGCATAGTCTTCCTCATAGTCATATTCTGTCTTCGGTTTCAGGTAGCCCACAACCATGGTAATCTCTTCAGGATAGCCAAGGGCATTGGTAGAGGTTACCTTGTTCTCGCCTATAGTCAGCGCCTTGCCGTGCAGCCCAAAGAGCAAAGGGAGTTCACTGCTTCCCTGCATGATGCCCTGCTCAGTGGTGTATTGAAGCAAGAGGAAGGACTCCAGCGGTCTGCGTGGCATGATACTGTCTAATCCTGAGAGTTTGGCATAGAGAGTGTCGAACATCATCGGGATTCCCCGTCGGTTCAGATCTCGTATCTCCTGCCAGTTTTCGATGTGCTGAACGACTCCCATCTCGTCGGTAGAGACAATGAGCTTAGTATCTTTGCCCAACTGCATCATCTGATCGTAAAGCTGCTTCTGGAAGTCATTCGCATATTCCACCTCATAATCGATGGTGCTGATCTCCAACCGATAGCCTTCGCTGGTGGAGTCGGTTACTACTACCATAAAGTTCTCCACAATGCAATGATCCTGAATGGTGTCATTGGCCTGTATCTTCTCTTCAATGTCAGTGAAGGTGTAGGTCATCGTGTCGTTCTTCGAGAAGTAGGCGATCACATTGATCACCTGCTCTTCTGCAGCCACAGCGGTACTATCAGCCTGTGCGAAGGTTGACAAAGTGGTCATTATCACGGTTGTGATCAATAAAAGGAACTTTTTCATAAACATATCTTTTGATGTACTATTCTGGATATTTGAATCCTCCTCGCGTGAGAACGCATACCCACAGACAATCATGCCTGCAAAGGTCAAACAATCTTATTCTTCGAAGTAGTATCCACGAATTGCCAGGCGTGACTGGATGCTGTCGCTCCAATCGTCATGTATCTCAAGCGATGTGACGCAGAATACGCCCTTGCCATTCACTTCAGGCAGAAGCCAAGATGTAGTATGGGCGGAGGTATCAGGCAGTTGCTCTATATCGAGAATCACGACAAGAGAATCGTCCAGCCGGACGCGCCAAAGCGTGGAATCTCTGACATTGGTAAGCAAGCTATAATCACTGGCAGAGCGGAACCGTTGGTAGTTCTCTGGTACGGAGACAAAACCTTGATGTGTATAATTGTATTCAAAGTTAACCTTTATTTCGGCATTGACACACCATAAGTCAGCCTCTTTATCCACATAGCGATCAATCTCCTTCTTGCTATACAGAATGCTGATATACCGCAGATCGTCTCGCAACTGATTAGCCTCCTGAACGGGCAACGACTCATAGAATTTTTCAAACGCCTCCCTCGACATAGGAAGTGCCGGATGCTCGTGGCTCTCAAAGAATCGGTCAATGCGAGAGGTAATCGCATCATAGGTGATAGAACAATAGTTGATAGGCAAAGCCGAAGTAAGCAAGAAAAGAAGACCGAATGAGAGCGACACCCAATGAATGCGACGGGCACGGGTGACGAACAATCCGAGACAGACAGCATAGAACCACAGGTTGAGGGTCAGGACATAAAGACGGTCTTCGGTGATGCCATAGTCAT
>JAUNIK010000040.1:0-8243 GCA_030523505.1 Prevotellaceae bacterium
CAATATGGATGGCTTCGTTCGTGGCACAGGACTATAAGACGCTGACTCTCGACGGGACGATGATGACTCTGAACCGCCCTTATGTATGGTTGGGATGGAATAATGACTTTGTGCTGCCTCACGACTGGAGAATCAACGCTGTTGTGAACCTCACGGGTAAGGGTGACTATATGACATACCGCATGATAGAAAACAACTGGTACACATCGCTTGGTGTGCAGAAGGATATCAACACCCGTCATTTGGGTAAGTTCACTATCGACCTGCGTTGCCACGACCCATTCAACATCCAGAAGGTGGGAAACATCGTCTATGGTCTCCGCCAGATAGAAGGTCACAACCCAGCAAAGCGTACATTCTCGCTCGATGTGACATGGCGCTTCAACGAGGCTCAGAAGAAATACAAGGGTTCAGGCGCTGGTGATAGTCAGAAGAATAGAATGTAATATCCCCTTTCCCCCGACCGGACCCTCTCCCCTCGCGCTTCGCGCTCTTCCCTCTCCCGTGCCGCTTCGCTAGGGCGAGGGCGTTGAAATGATTCTATGGCGGATAGGGGCAGAGGAGGGGATTCTATGCGCGGTACAAATAATTATGTTTCATAAAATTTTCCAATTGAGGGGTTTCCGTCTGAGAAGATAGAAGCCCCTACCCGACTTTCACCCCCCTCTCGACCTCACCGAGGGGAGGGTTTGTGGGGATATTACTCCCCTCTCCTCGTGGGAAGGCTCGTGCAAACGAGAGGAAAGAGAACTTGTTCTCTGATTCCCGAGTGCAGCCGAGGCTCGACAGATGTCAAGGGGCTGGGGTGAGGCCGAAGAAGGATTTCCTCCAGTCACCCAATTTCTGATCGCCGCCATCGTTGATGTCAACACCAGCGAGGGCTTTCGCATCACTGATCAACTGGACGAGGTAGTCTACAACATCCTCAGCCCCCCAGCCCCCGAAGGGGGAGGAATTGCTTGCAGATGAGGCAAGCGATGGCGATAGCGATGGGGCCTTTTCTACAAAACTATTCTCAAAGGCTATCTGGTCGAACTCCTTACCATTGATCTTACGCTCCCATGTGCCCACAAGGCGTGGCAGATAATAGTCGCGAATCAAACCAGCCCAGAGGCGACAGGCATAATCGTTGACCGGCTCATCCTGACGGTGATCGCCATACCACACACTGACAATACGACGGGCATTGACGGCATTACGTTTCTTGTCGGCATCATTGCCGGCAACCTCCATGGCCTGCTTCTCCCACAGTTCGAGGTTATACAGAGGATGAGCCGTGAGACTCTTGTCCAGGCGAAGCATCAACGCCTTCAACTCAGTAAGTATCTCATTGGCAAGGGACTTATTGTCGGCCTCGACAGCACGGCGGATTCCGGAGTTCACCACCTCGATTTTTCCTCCCACATACATCGCCGCAGCCTCAATCAAATCGGCACGCAACAGTCGCTGCGAGTCATCATCCATAGCCTGCAAGCGTTTCTTCAAAGCGTCGCCATCGGCAAAGAGACTCTCAACAGCCTGATAGAATTCATCGTTGAGTTGCACACTGCCACGACCTATTATATTATTACGCACCTGCCATGCAAACTGCGGATGATCGCAGAATCCCTGATAAACCGACTTACGCAGAGCATCATGCCACTCCTTATCCTGCGCTGTGTTCTCTCCGTAACGACATGTGGAATAATTATCAAGCCATTTTTCCACGTCAATGCTATCCGTAGCACCAACCCATCCGCCATCGGCAATGAGTTCGTAGATAATCTCATTGTTCTCCACTCCCTCGGCTGCTATGCCATAGCCGGTGAGATTACCGCGATTGGCGGAATGCTGTGCATCGAGACGCCCGTTGGCATAGTAGTCGATGACTCCTGTGAAGGCGGTCTTGCCACCCATATTCGGTATGACACTCCACACCCATGGCTTTCCGTAGAAGGCGTCGTAATAGTCCCAGTTGTATGACGACTTCCACCATGTGCGGTTATAGTCGGTGGCCATGTCGAGCAACAAGAACTTATCGTCGGGCACATTCTTCACCAGTGCCTCGAAGATTCCATCGCCCCACGAGCCACGCTGGAATCCGACGGTCCATCCCTGCATAGTCCATACTGCATCTGGATTAGCATCGCTGATGCTCTTGTAGATGGCATCGCCATAGGAAGTCATGAGGGCTTTGTCCTGTGGTATCTCCATCTCGTTGAAAGAGTCGGAGAGGTAGTATTCGCACTTGCCGAACTTCTCCTCCCACTTGCGTATGAAGCGTGTACCCACCTCAGCAAAAGCCTTCGAACCAGGATTGAGTCGGTAGTTGCGTGTGTCCTGTGGCACCCAGTCCCATCCGGTATAGTCGATGGTTCCATCATAGTGTTTCACAAAATCCTTTGGCACAAAACCACCGAAGGCAGGACATATCGGTTTCATGCCCAATCGGCGCATTCTGTCGATGACATGCTTGCAGAGAGCCACCTGTCGCTGGTTCCAGTCTTGCCCAAGAGGACCGTCGAAACTGTTTCCTGAGAGGTTGCCCATACGCATCCACGGCAGATGTGCCGGTCCTACCTCCCATGCATCGATTTCCTCATTGGTGAGTCCCATGTCGAGGAACACCTCGCGATAGACCTGTTCCTGAGCCAACAGCAGAAGAGGCATGTCTATTCCGTGCAGTGCCATCCAGTCGAGTTCCTTATCCCATCGAGCCTCATCCCAGAAAGGGGCGGTATATCCGTAGGTCACCACATTGAAATACTGATGATCGCGATAAGGCGACACCATGGTCTTTGGTAACGCGCTCATATCCTCGGGCATGGCAAAACGGTTGCCACTCCACGAGGCAATACCGGCACCTTTCGATTTCACATAGTCATAGAAACCACGGCAGGCAGCAACAGCACTCGATGCCTTGACGGTGAGCGTTGTTCCCTTCACCGTATTCTGGTAACTGTCGTGTCCGTCGGCATCCTTGGCGAGGGATAGTTCCACCTTCACTTTCATCTGTCCATGAGTGAAGCGGTTGATAACCTCGAGGGCTTCTCTCTCACCAGTACGGCGCTCGGTCTTGCTGAGCATGCTCTGTGCATTTACGAACACAGGCATCGCCACGAGCATTAATAATATAATAATGTGGGAATGTTTGATTGTAGCCATAGATGTTAGTAGGTGGGGTTAATAAATTATTTCTATGGCAAAGATACAAAAACATTATAAAAAACAGGAACAATTATCGGAAAAAGATTGTAAAGTAATGAAATATGTCAGTCATGAACCTATCCGTCACCATCCATCGCCAGTGAAAACCAATAACATCAAAAACCTAAATACCAAACTACAAAAAAACAGCCAATTTAATAAATGTGCTATGAACAAGTTCGGCAATGGATAGTGACGGCTATTCGGTTCACAATGTATTATGGCACATCAACACGCCAAAGACCATGAATGTTGCAATAGGCATAAATGGCTATCGGGCGTCCGGTGAAGCAGATGTGCACCTCAGGGAGATCCTCCTCGTCCAAATAACGGATAGCAAAACCATTATTTGTTTCAAGGCATACAAAACGGATGTTGTGATTTGGCGTCATCGGATGGGGCTCCGAACCGATGTTCACCTTCATGCAATGTTTTGAGACATAAGAAAACACAGGGAGGTGTTTTTCCTTACTGCCATCAGTAGTGTTCGCTTTTATTTGCGTCATCTCGTCACCACAGCAGTAAGGCACCACCCCACTAGCAATAGCAGCAATCATCAAGTTGCCGCAGGTCTCACACAAAAAGAATTTCTCTTCCATATCGACAATCGTTTAAAAGTTAGACAATAACACTTTTATCGATTGCAAAGTTACGCAGTTATGGAATATGGAAAATGAAAATGCTATTAAATATTCTAATAGTTCTGTTCTTTGGCGAACATTGCGTCGAGGTCGGCCTGCGCAAACGGGCATGGCTCCTGACGGATCTTCGCCAACTGGAACTGCCGACAGGCATTGACGACAGATGACTCTTCAAAAGTCATGAAGAGCATATCCTTCAACTCGTCGAGGCGCTCTGCGTCCTCGTCGCTGAACTTGCCACAAGACTTATAACTGACAGTCTTCTCGGGCAACACATTATGATAATAGTATGACCACACGAGGAATCGCATGCATACATCGGGAGTCATAAGAAGGCCCCCACCGTCCACAAAAGGGACACCTCCACCATGATGGGGAGGAGTTGTAGAATGATTCATAAAGTATAGGTGGATCCTATAAACAACCCAGGCAAGCCCATCAGTGGACTTGCCTGGGTGGGGTTCTTATACGTAAGTCTCAAGGAACTTCACTGTACCTTCAACCTTAACGGTCTTCTCGGTTGCAGGGAGGAGGAGAGTCTCACCTGCCTTGAGGGGTGTAGTGTTGCCTTCTGAGTCGGTAACAGTACCCTCGCCCTTCAAACCGATGAGGATTACGAAACTGTCGAGGTCCTCATAGTCGATGGTCATTGGTTCATTGAGGTCATAGACTGCTGTATTGAAGTATGGACAAGAAACAAGGTTCACGCCCTGGTTCTTCTTTGAGGTGTAGTTGGTGCGATAATCGCTCTCAACGGTGTAGTCGATAGCCTCAGAAGCCTGCTTAGTATGGAGCTCACGATAGTTGCCGTTCTTATCCTTACGCTTGAAGTCATAGATACGCCATGTGACATCGCTGGTCTGCTGGATCTCAGCGAGGAAACAGCCTGTACCGATAGCATGGATACGACCTGCAGGGAGGAAGAATACATCGTCTTCCTTTACCTCGTACTGAGCGAGGGCATCACAGATAGTATCGTTCTCAACCATTGCTGTGTACTCCTCAGGAGTGATCTGCTTCTTAAGACCAGAGTAGAGTTTTGCATCCTTGTCGCTGTCCATGAGGTACCACATCTCGGTCTTACCACGCTGACGACCCTGACGAACTGCGATCTCGTCGGTTGGGTGAACCTGGATTGAAAGGTCCTGACGTGCGTCGATGAACTTGATGAGAAGTGGGAACTCATTGCCGAAACGCTTGTAGTTGTCGACACCTACGAGCTTTGCGCCAAGCTTCTCAACGAGGGCGTTGAGAGCCATTCCTTCATACTCACCGTCAGCAACTACGGTCTCATTGTTCTTTACACCAGAGATTTCCCAGCTCTCACCAACATTTGTGAGATCAGAATCTAACCGCTTGAAAGGGATGATCTTCTCGCCACCCCAGAGAGTCTGCACGAGCAGAGGTTTGAATTTGAGTAACATAGATTTTAGTATTATTGATTTTATGATTTATGATTTTTAATCTTCCTTCCAGAACGACGGCACCATGATGACAAGCACTGTGAAGATTTCAAGACGGCCGAGGAGCATATAGAACGAGCATACCCACTTCACGAAGTCAGGCAACTGATCCCACGACATTGTTGGGCCAATCTCAACGCCAAGGGTCGGTCCGACATTACTCAAGCAACTCACCGTGATGGTGATGGCATTTGTAGCATCGACTCCTACTGCAGCCAAGACGAACGAGGCTATGAAGAACAGGAACAGATATATGGAGAGCAACGCCATGAGCGTGTTTCGTTTCTGCTGCGACACATTATTTCCATCAACATGAAGTGGCAACACAGCATTTGGATGGAGCAGCTGGCGGAACTCGTTCTTTACCATTCGCCAGGTCATTACACCACGGATACATTTCATACCACCACTCGTACTGCCCGACATACCTCCAACGAACATACATATCGTAAGAACAATCCATGTGACATGCGGCCATTTTCCGGCATCGTCGTTGAAGAGACCAGTGGTAGTGAGGAACGATACTACCGAGAACAGTGCCGAACGGAATGCAGGTTCCAACTTATAACCGTTATGCCACAACAGCTGGAGCATTACGAATGCGGTGAAGAACACGATGAGGGTGATGTAAACCCTGAATTCGGTGCTACGGAACAATCGGTCGGGACGCAGCTTCGCTACGCTGTTCCACAACAGGATGAAGTTGATACCCGAAAGGAAACAGAACACCACAGTGGTGTATTCCAGTGCTGGGGAGTTGAAGAACTCCGTTGACATATTATGGGTTCCGAATCCTCCTGTGGCTGTTGTCGTCATACCGTAGTTCACGGCATCGAACGGAGTCATGCCGAACAGATAATAACTGCCCATGCATGCTACAGTAAGAATAAGGTATATTACCCATATCCACTTTGCACTGGTGGATAGTCGAGGATGGAGCTTTGTCTTGATAGGACCAGTGGCTTCGGCAGCGAACACTCGTACCGAACCGCCGGTCATGGACGGCAGGATGGCTATGGTGAAGAACACTATTCCGAGTCCTCCTATCCATTGCATCAGTGATCGCCAGAAGAGCAAACCGTGAGGCAGTGCCTCTATATCATTAATGACAGATGCGCCAGTGGTGGTAAATCCTGACATCGACTCAAAGAAGGCATTGGTGAAGCTGGTGATATAGCCACTGACGAGGAACGGCAGTGTGCCGAAAAGCGAGAACACCGTCCACGCCAGCGTCACCACGAGGAACGCCTCGCGACGGGTAAGGGTGTTGGAATCCTCACGTCCGAGCAATCGCAGTGTTGTGGCTGCCATCGTGGTGATGAGCAGCGACACAGCGAAAGAGAGACTATCGTCCTCGGCATAGAAGAATGAGACAATGAGACAAAGGAGCATCATCGCTGCCTCAATGAAAAGCAGCGCACCGATGACCTTGTATATCATCTTCAGGTTTATCATTTGAAGAGGTCCTCCACGCGTTTAATGTTTGTACCATGCATGAACACCACGACGGCATCGCCCGGCTGTATCTGTGTCATACCCGACACGAGCATTCCCTCGTTGCCTCGAACAAGACCACCGATGGTCATGCCACGAGGCAAACTGAGATCTTTGACGAGTTTTCGTGTCACCTTTGAGTTTTCCTCAGCAATGAACTCCGCCACATCGGCATTGGCTGTGGTGAGGAAGCGCACATTACGCACATTGGCATCGAGCATCATCTGGTAAATATGGCTTGCCGCAATGGCTTTCTTGTTGATGATAGTTCCGATATCAAGGCTCTCAGCCATGTTTATATAGTCGATGTTCTCGATCATTGCTACGGTCTTGCGCACTCCTATACGCTTTGCCATGAGGCAGGCAAGGATATTTGCTTCGGCATTGCCGGTAAGTGCCACGAATGCCTGACAGTTGCGAATGCCCTCCTCGGTGAGTTGTCCGAGGTCTCGTCCATCGCCGTTGATGACAAGACAGCGATCGCCGACTAGTTCGTTGAGTCGCTCACAGCGTTGTTCATCAATCTCGAATACTTTGGCATGCATATATTCCGGCATCATCTTGATAGAACGCACAGCAGTCTTGCCACCACCCATTATCATGACATTCTTCACATCAGCATAGGTTTCCTTGCCCACAATCTTGCGGATATAAGGGATGTACTGGCGTGTGGTCATAAAATATGCGAGGTCGTTGAGCTGAAGCATATCATTACCACCAGGGATGATGGTGTCGATGCCTCGTTTAATTGCCACCACATGATACGGATCGTTTGGTCCACAGAGGTTGCGCAATGGTTGTTCGAGGATCTCGCAACCAGCTCGCAGCTTGATGCCAAGCATGACTAGTGCTCCACCATGGACATCCCAACGCTGACGAACCCACGACATCTTCAATCCGTTGATGATATCGTTGCCGGCGAGCAACTCAGGATAGATTATGCTGTCGAGACCAAGACGCTGGTAGAACTCTGCAGCATCTTTCTCTGTATATTCCGGATTATCGACCTTTGCCACAACCTTCTTCGCTCCAAGCAATTTCGCCATGAGACATGCCTGAACATTCTGATTTTCGTCGGAGGTAACAGCAATAAAAAGGTCAGCCTTGCCTGTTCCCACTTCTTTTAGAGTGGAAAGCGAGCATGGTGGTGCCTGAAGTGTGAGGATGTCGAGGTCGGCAGCCAACTGCGAGAGGCGCTCACCGTCTTCATCGATGAGCGTTACATCCTCGTTGTTACGAGAAAGCAGTTTTGCCAGATGTGAACCGATAGCCTTGGCTCCTGTGATGATGATTTTCATCTATTTAACTTTTAACTTTTAACTTTTCAGCGATACTCTCGTTGTCAAGACCGACGAGCTTGCGGAGCTGTGCAATAGTGCCGTGCTCCACAAAAGCGTCAGGCAATCCCATACGCACTACCTGTTTCTGATAGCCGTTGTCAGACAACCATTCGAGAAGA
>JAUNIK010000040.1:8260-11714 GCA_030523505.1 Prevotellaceae bacterium
GGTGACGATACGGTCGTAGTGTTCAGCCACATCACGAAGCATAGCCTCATCGAGCGGTTTCACAAAGCGAACATCGTAATGGCCCACATTGAGGTTGTTGTCGCTGATAACCTTCGCCACATCGTTGCCGATAGGACCAAGCGACAGAACGGCTGTCTTCTCGCCATCACGCAACTTGCGAGCTGTGCCCACCTCTACAGTTTCCAATGGGCAGCGCCAATCAACGAGAACGCCCTTGCCTCGTGGGTAACGAATCACAAACGGTCCGTTGCCTTCCTGCTGGGCAGTGTACATAAGGCGGCGGAGTTCGTGCTCGTCCATAGGCGAACAGATGGTGAGGTTTGGCACCGCACGAAGCGATGCTATGTCGAGTGTACCATGATGGGTTGCGCCATCCTCGCCAACCAATCCGGCACGGTCGAGACAAAGCACGACGGGGAGGTTGAGCAGTGCCACATCATGAACGATATTGTCGTAGGCACGCTGGGCAAACGAACTGTATATGTTGCAGAACGGAATGAGTCCGTCCTTTGCCATTCCACCAGAGAAAGTCACCGCATGACCTTCGGCAATGCCCACATCGAAACAGCGATCAGGCATCTCCTTCATCATGATGTTCAGTGAACAACCACTCGGCATGGCTGGTGTGACACCCACAATCTTCGGGTTCTGCTTTGCCATCTCGAGGATTGTCTCACCAAAGACATCCTGAAAGCGTGGAGGCTGATTTTCGCAGTTAGTGCAGATTCGCTCACCGGTCTCTGGATCGAACTTACCCGGAGCATGCCATACTGTTGCATTGTTCTCGGCTGGTTCGTAGCCCTTGCCCTTTGTAGTATGCAGATGAAGCAGCTTTGGACCTGTCATAGTCTTCAACTGTTGCAGAATCCTCACCACCTCCTTGACATCATGCCCATCATAAGGACCGAAATAGCGGATATTCATTCCCTCGAAGATGTTCTGCTGATGACTCAGAGCCGACTTCAAAGCGTTGTTGAGTCGGAGGATGCTCTTCTTGCGATGGTCGGAGAGCATACCCTTGCGATGGAACCAGCCAGCGGCTTTGTAACGGAGCGAGTTATAAGTAGGGTTTGTGGACAGTTGAAGCAGGTATTTCTCCATGCCACCTACGGCACGGTCGATACTCATATCATTGTCGTTGAGGATTATGATCATGTCGTTGTCGCTGCCCGACACATTATTCAAGCCTTCGAAGGCAAGGCCGCCACTCATGGCGCCATCACCGATGACTGCCACAACCTGGCGCTCTGTCCCACCGTTCAGTTCTGCTTCTTTCTTCGCAGCTACAGCCATTCCCAATGCTGCCGAGATGCTGTTGGAAGCGTGTCCACAGGCGAAAGTGTCGTATTCGCTCTCCAATGGCGATGGGAATGGACGGACGCCACCGAACTTTCTGTTGGTGCAGAACTGATCGCGACGACCAGTAAGTATCTTATGGCCGTAAGCCTGATGACCCACATCCCACACGATACGGTCGTAAGGGGTGTTGAAGACATAATGCAAGGCTACAGTTATCTCCGTGACGCCCAACGATGAAGCGAAATGGCCAGGATTCTGTGCCACTTCCTCCACTATATCGTCGCGGAGTTCCTTGCACACCTGAGGCAGCTGTTCTACCGACAGCCGACGAAGGTCTTCAGGCGAGTCAATTTGGCTTAACAATTCATATTTTGTCTTATCTGTCATTGATAGTGTCTTCTTTTGAGAGGGCAAAGATATAAATATTTTCGCAAATAGCCGAATATACGCACGCATTTTTGCACGCATACATATAAATAATGGAGATTTTTTGGTAATTACGATTCTTATTTGTAATTTTGTGCCGTATTGTACCATTTTGTGTGGTGCAGACAACTATCTCATAAGAAAAAGAACCAAAAACAATACAACAACAAATGAGAAGAATCATTTCGACAGCAGTATTTCTGCTTACTGCAATCATCATGACAGCAGGTCCGGTTGACCGCAATGACGCAAGAGCCAAGGCTGCTGCATTTCTCGCTTCAAAAGGCAAAGCCATAAGTAGCAGTGAGAGTATGCCGCGTTTGAACCTACAGAGTAATGGAAGTAACAGCAAAAAGGAGTATTTCCATATCTTCAATGCCGAGAACAATGGTGGTTATGTCATCGTTTCGGCCGACGACCGTACTGCTCCTATCCTCGGTTATACCGATCAGGGTGAGTTCTGCGAGGCTCAAATGCCAGAGAACATGCGTTCATGGTTGCAGCATTATGCCGATGAAATGGAGTGGCTTAACGAGCATCCACAGTATGCGGCATTGAATAGCAGCACTGAGGCTGAACAGCAGGGCGGACCAGTCCATGCACAGAAGCCTCATCACGCCATTGCTCCTATCCTCACATGCCTTTGGGATCAGGGTGATCCCTACAACCAGATGTGTCCTATCTATTATAATTCTGATGGTTCCGAGGGTGGTCGCTCGGCTACGGGTTGTGTGGCAACAGCTATAGCACAGGTGCTCTATCATCATAAGTTCCCTGCAAAGACCAAGTCGCGCATTCCAGCTATGGCGAGCAACGGACAGACGCTGAAAGCCATCACCGCTGGAACCTCTATCGATTGGGAGCACATGGTGGATGCATATAATGGCAGTGAGACTCAGGAGGAGAAGGATGCTGTGGCTTTCCTCATGCTCCTCGTCGGTCAGTCGTTGAAGATGGGTTATGGTGCTTCATCGGGCTCGAGCTATGCTGAATCACGAAAACTGTTCGTGGATCATCTTGGCTATGATGACGGTGTGCAGATTCTGCGCAGCGACAACTTCGGTATCACCGAGTGGTTTGAGATGATTTACGAGGAGATAGACAAGGGCTACCCTGTTGGCTACGGTGGTAGTTCCACTGGTGGTGGCCATGCCTTTGTGCTCGACGGTTTCGATGGTGGCGACCTGTTCCATGTAAACTGGGGCTGGGGCGGTGGAAGCAACGGATATTTCCGTATGACAGTGCTCAACCCTGGTGACAACTCAGGCATCGGTGCCTCTTCATCAGCCGACGGATATTCCATGGGACAGGATGCTATCATGTATCTCCGTGCCGAGGATGATGGTATAGAATACAACGAGGAGAAGAATCCGCATCTTTCTATCAACGATACTCGTATCGATGGTGGTACAAAGATTTTCTCTAACTATGTGAACTGGAGTGGTAACAGTGGCAACTTCAACTATGCTATCATGGAGAAGGATGCTGACGGCAACCTCGTGACAGTGTCGGATGTGAGAACGGTAAACCTCAATGTCAACACTTATATCGGTGCTACATTCGATATGCAGGGCGTGCTCACTCCTGGTGTGCACAAACTGACTCCTGCAAGCAAACTCACAACAAAAGACAAGTGGATTCCACTCTACGATTTCAGATACGAATGTATCCTTGCGAATGTTGACGACAATGGTAATGTGGCTCTCGA
>JAUNIK010000041.1 GCA_030523505.1 Prevotellaceae bacterium
TATCAGCACCTGATGCTATACTTCCACTTTGTTCTTATAAGAATAAATTCTTAACACCCAAACCGAAAGCATATCATCACTTTCTTACAGAAAGCTTTCGTCCTCATAAAGGCGATAAACAGGCTCGTTTCACTCGCGATAAACCAAGCTACGCAGAGAGAAGTAATTTTCAGTAAAGATTTTCAGTTTAATTTTTAGTTTTGATTTTAAGGAGCTTGCGACGACCATCAAGCAAATAACTCGTCCCAATATTTTTAGCAGGATTTTCAGTAATTATTTTAAAATCTTTACTAAAAATCTGACTGATAATAATTGACGATATTCCTATTGAGGGTCGCTTCGCTTAAAATCTTAACCTAAAATCTATTAAAAATCCTTTCCTCTTGATCCTACATCCGGATGGCGGTTTATTTTCGGTTTATCGCCTTGCGGTTATGTCGAGTGGTGAGAAGCACCACGCTGATGTGAGTGGTTTAAAATATCTGGATGCCTGCATACAAGTATTTTGAAGCGCTCATAGCAGCAAGCCGAAAGGCTCGACATAACTGCAAGGGGTTTATTCCGGTTTTTGTCGAAATTCGCCGCGCGTACAATGTTTTTTTTAGTGATTATATGAAAAAACCACGAATTTGATTACTTTTTCTCACAATTTCGTTATAACTTTGCAGTTGTATGAAAAAGTACTATCTTATTGCAACGCTTGTCTTTGTTGCCACAATCATCACCGCTTGTGGTAATAAATCCGACCAAGCCAAGGAATATTATAACGAGGGACTACAACTTGTCGTCAAAGAAAAGAAATGGACCGAGGGTGGTGAGGCCCTCCTACACTCACTCTCGTTGCAAGATGAAACACAGCCAACACCACAGTTGGCTATGACCTATTGTTATCTCTCGTTGGTTTATTGGAATCAGGACTTTACACAGAAAGCCATCAACTATGCCATGCAAGCCAACGACTGTGCCACAAAACTCAACAACGACACTCTTCGCACTCGTGCCCTCAACCGACTGGCTGCCTCCTACTACCTCGCCGAAAAGAACGACTCAGCCATCATCTGTTATGAGCGTGCGTTGGAGCATGCCCTCGTGAAGTCCGACTCCTCGGCAATAGTAAAGGCATACAACAATATCGGAGCAGTGAAAATCTCCGAGGCGAAGCCTGATGACGCCCTCGCACTCTTCGAGAAGGGAATAGAATACGCCAATTCTACACGAGGCGATCTCTTCACCTATTATTATAACCGCTCACGTTGTTTCCAGAATAAGGCACAGTGGGACTCCTGCTCAGTCAACATCAGCCGTGCCCTCGACTATATAGAAGCCAACGACCTCGAAGGCAAGCAGAAACTCTATCGCCGACTCTACCAGGCAAATAAAAACACAGGCAATCTGCCAAGTGCCATCATTGATGTCGACTCCGCCCTCTTGCTTTCCGACTCACTGTTCCGTGTAAGGCAGCGTGAGGAACTGCGCGACATCACCGAGAAATACCAACGTGAGAAATACGAGACCGAACTCGAACTGCAGCGCACCCACTGGGTGCTCATCGTAGCCGATGTCATTCTCGTCTTCGCCTTCGTTGTGGCGTTCATCATGCACCGCAACAAGAAACGCATGCGCCAGATGCAGGAACGAATGAGCAACCTGAAGATTCAGGCCGACCGAGCCGAACGAGCACGCGAGATAGCCCTTTCTCAGCCATCCTCGCCATCTTCTTCGCCATCGTCATCGTTATCGTCATCGTCATTGTGTCCTTCCGACGAATGGACCGAAGAAAAAGAGGAAAACCTCTCGCAGTTGTATATCGAGCAGTTCAAAATCGCCCGTGATATTTTCCGCACCAATGCTGCGAGCAACAAGCTCCGTCAGTTGAAGTACCGTACTGACAAGAGTTATCTCTCTGATGAAGAGCGCCTGCCACTCATCGACAGTGTCATCGAGGCCTTCATCGATCAGTTGCCGAAGCTCCGCAGTAATTATCCAGAGCTCACTGAGGACGAGTGCGTCTATGCCCTCCTGTCGTTTGTAGGCTGTAACAACGCCACCATCTCGATGCTCACCAAGACCACCGAGGCAACCCTCCGCAAGCGCCGTTCCCGCTTCAAGCAGAAAACCTCCGAGAACGTCTTCACCCTCCTGATGTCCGGAGAGTAGAAGCCTCCACGATATCCCTCAAAAGACAACAGCCCGGGAGTTTTTACACTCTCGGGCTGTATATTTATCGGGAAATTAAGGAATTCGGGGCTTTCGCCATCGCCATCGCCATCGCTAGCCCCCTTTAAGGGCTTTACAACGCCTTCTTGTATACACGGCGACGCTTGTGGATGGTTACGTCCAACTCGCTCCACTGACTCTGAACGGCGTGGTTGGTTTCCATCTCTACCTGTGTCTCACCCCACTCCCAGCCGTATTCTACGAAACGTGGGATAAGGTCGGAGAAGAGGAGGGCATTGGCGCCCTTCTTGCGGTACTCTGGGAGTACACCGACAAGGAGACAGTCAACAACCTTGGTCTTGTGGAACTTCAATGCACGGAGGATATGCCACCAGCCGAATGGGAACAGACGGCCACGACGGCACTTCTGCAATGCCTTGGTGAGCGATGGGATGGTGATACCGATACCAACGAGTTTGTTGTCGCAAGTAGAGTCCTCGATGAGGGTGATGATATTATAGTCAACGAACGAGAGGTACATATCTACATACTGGTCGATCTGCTTCTGTGTGAGTTCGCTGAAACCGTAGAGATCCTTATAGCATACATTGATGACATCGAAGATCTTCTGACCGTAGCCACCCTCGAACACTTCCTTGCGGTTCTTGAGCTTTTTCACGCGAAGTCCATAGCGATCCTGAATCATCTTTGCAATCTTGGCGTACTTTGCTGGTACCTCCTTTGGCACTGGCAACTTGCACTCGATATAGTCGTTGTCCTTTTCCCAACCGCCGAGCTTATCCATGTGCTTTGGATAGTAGTCGTAGTTGTAAGGGGTTGTCATTGTGCCGAGCTGGTCGAAACCGTCGGTGAGCATTCCCTCAGGGTCCATATCGGTGAAGCCGAGTGGACCAACGCACTGCTTCATGCCCTTCGAACGGCCCCAGTCCTCGACAGCCTTGAGGAGTGCACCTGACACTTCGATGTCGTCGATGAAGTCAATCCATCCGAAGCGTACATCCTTGCGATCCCACTTCTCGTTGGCTTTGTGGTTGATGATGGCTGCTACGCGGCCTACTGCCTTGCCGTCTTTATAAGCAATGAAATACTCTGCCTCGCAGAACTCGAACGCTGCGTTCTTGTCCTTGCGGAGGGTGTTCATATCGTCCATGAAGAGGTTTGGAGCATCGTACTCGTTGCCTTCATAGAGGTCGTAGTGAACATCGATGAATCTTGTTAGTTCTTTCTTTGTTTCTACCTTACGGATTTCAATATTTGACATATTTATTCGGTATTTTCTGTTTTTATGTCGCAAAGGTAGTAAAAAAAACGAAAATTACAATACATTTTTCCAAATTATTGCACTGGTCGCAAATTTTTGTTATCTTTGTAGCGTGCTATCGCACGATAGCGATGAAGCCCCCAGCCCCCCAAGGGGGAGTAAAGGGAATAAAGACGATGACTTAAATCTGTAAATCCGTAAATTAGTAAATCTGTAAATACAATGGTGAATAACAAGGTAGTTGTAATAACTGGTGCTTCGTCGGGCATTGGACGCGAGGTGGCTCGGCAGTTGGCCGATCAGGGACATCGTGTCTATGACCTGTCGCGCAGTGAAAAGCCGCAGGATGGCGTGCGTCATATCAGATGTGATGTGACCGACCGCGATGCTATCCAACAGGCGATAGACTGTGTGAAACAGGAGGCTGGGCGTATTGACACCCTCTTGCTCTGTGCGGGTTCGGGCGTTGCCGGAGCTCTGGAGTTCATGACTGAAGAGGAACTGCAGTTTCAGTTTGATGTCAATGCCTTTGGTCCGTTGCGTGTGGCACAGGCGGCACTGCCGATAATGCGCGAACAGCAGCCTCTCTCGGGAAAGGAACGAGGAAGGATAATATTCATCAGTTCGATGGGTGCAGTGTTCTCACTGCCTTACCAGGGATTATATTCTGCCACGAAGATGGCGGTGAACGGTATGGCTTATGCTCTGCGCAATGAGGTCCATCCGTTTGATATCAGTGTGACGAGCATCCTCCCGGGTGATGTGAAGACAGGCTTTACTGCTGCCCGCAGAAAGAACACTACGGGCAGGGATATATATACTCACATGGACGGCGCTTTCGAGGCAATGGCGAGCGATGAGATAAACGGTAGTTTGCCGGAGGTAATTGCGAAGAGGATAGTGAAGATAGTAAACAAGAAGAGCGTGGGGATGTACTACACCCTCGACTGGCTCTCGTTGGCAGAATATATCCTCCAGAAAATAGCACCGCACAGGTTCGCACTGTGGGTGGTGAGGAAGATGTATAGGTGTTAAAGCCTTGTTCCAAACAAATAGCCTCGCTATCATCATAAAAACATGTCATTATGTCATTATCGTCTAAAAAACAATCCGCGGTAATATGGAAAACCTGTATTTGAGCCTTGACAGAGAACTGCAAGTGGAGGAACTGCAGGATCGACTTGAACTGATGCGTAAGATTGAAGAGTGTCCGAACGAAGAACGCTTGAGGATCGCACGCGAGAATATGAAGGTGTATATCCCACTCGCTGAGGAGTTGGGATTGAGCCGTGTGCAGAATGAGTTGCAGGAACTGACAATAAAATATGGTTTCCCAGAAGACTATAAGGTGCTGAAACAGAAACTGATGGAGGCTGAAGATAAATGTGAAGCGGTGTTCCAGACGTTCAAATTCCCGATATGTGCGCTCCTCGATGGTCTTGGCATCGAATATGACTTTATTTACCGCATGAAATCGGTGTATAGCATCTGGCGAAAGATGCGCATCGACGGTAAGGCATTCGATGAGATATACGATCTGTTTGCTACTCGTATCATCTACCGTCCTCATGAGAAGGTGGAGCCTTTGGAGAGAATCGGTTACACTAACTACAGTCTCGACCCAAAGCCGTTGCCGCTCGACATCTTCGACCCAGAAATTCTGGAATGCTGGCGTATCTACACGGCGATAACATCGATATACCATGTTCAGCCGAGCCGTATCAAAGACTGGATAAACCATCCGAAGCCTTCGGGCTACCAGGCACTGCAGATGACATGTATGGGCCCTGACGGAACATGGGTGGAGGTGCAGATACGCTCAGAACGAATGAACAACGAGGCAGAGTACGGCTCCGCCGCACATTGGAGGTATAAGGCGCAGATTTAACGAAAACGAAAACGAAGACGAAAACGCTCTAACATTTCAACGCCCTCGCCCTAGCGAAGCGAAACGGGAGAGGGAAGAGCGCGAAGCGCGAGGGGAGAGGGTCTTATAGTCTTACTGCCGCAGTGCCTCCGAAGATGAGGGCGCTTTTCATTCCATTATCATTTTTGCTCCATGGCGAGAGGGCGGTATAGTCGATGCCTACTGTCACATCGAAATGATCCTTGGCACGAACACCAAACGAGATGCCTGCAGTGCCACAGAAACCAGCCTTGCGTGGGTCTTGTATCTCTTTGCAGTCCTGATAGAACACAGCTCCACCTAATACCTTTGTCCTGAAAAATAGACGGTCGCAGAACTTCTGTGAGAAATATCCTCCAGCCTGAGTTGTGGCGAACGACCACGAATCTATGACAATTACATCTTCTGAAAGATAATCGGTGCAAAACTGCTTGTAGATATCAGGCGAAATATCCATATTGCTAACACTCGCTTGTGCTCCAATGCTGGTCAAAGAAATATGCTCCCTCGATGCCGGCTGTTGCTCCGGTGGCTGTAGTAGCGTATGGACTGTCGATGGGGTATTTCTTCAATGGAACAACGATACCTGTGTTGAGGGCGATGAACGACGGTTTGCGCTCAGGGTCGGTGAGGCTTGGCACAGAGAGGCTGAAACTCTTGTTGCTCTTTGGAAAACAGATGTCGGCAAGCCAATAGCCGAGTTCTGCACTCACGATACCAATACCGGCTCCGGCTAATACATCGCTCATCCAGTGTCGGTTGTTTACCATTCGCATCACACCCGTAGTGGTGGCAACGGTGTATCCTCCGATGGAGATCCATGGACTGAGGTCGCCATATTCATGATGGAGCATGGTGGCAGCCATGAAGGCTGTTGCTGTGTGACCCGACGGAAAACTGTTATTCCGTGAACCGTCAGGGCGCTCCTCCTTTGCAATACGTTTTATGGCATGGGTGGTGCAGAACTGTATGGCGGAGGCTCCGGCACCAGCAGTGACCAACTTGCCCCATGAACTCTTGCTCTCCACGCCCAATGCCTTCATTGCGAGCATCACCACTGCCGGCGAATACTGGGCGTAGTTCTCCCATTCGTGCTTGTAGTCGCTGTCAACGAAGTCGTTGCGTAGTGAACGGAAACGCTTGTTGTCGTGCATCTCTATCACGCCTGCGGCAACGAGTGGAAGGCCGAATAGCGCCTCACCCCCAACCCCTCTCCCACGAGGAGAGGGGAGTGAAATGCTTTCTACCGATTCGAGGTTGTTTGATAGGGTTACACACGAAATGCTGTCCTCTTGGGCAAAGAGGGCAGCAGTATAATTAAGAAGTAGTGTAATAATTAATATAATTTGTTTCATATAAAAAACATTTCGACGCCCTTCCCCCGAGCGGGGGAGGGGAAGAGCCCGTAGGGCGAGGGGGTAGGGGCTTCTGGGGGAGAGGGTCTCCTTTACGCTCCCAACAGATTACAGTCCTTCAACTCCGAGAACGCAATCTTCACGCGTTCTATCTCATGAGGATACTGGAAGTTCTCGCGGAGTGATTCCATCATTGCCTTCTCGAAACGGAACGAGCTCTGGGCGATGCCTCCACCGATGATGATAACCTCTGGGTCGTAGGTGTAGAGGATGACCTGCAGCAGTTTGCCGAGATGATAACCTAACTCATTCCAGCGAGCAATGGCAGTCTCATCGCCCTTATCGGCTTTCTCTGCCTCGTCCTTGCCGGTGGTGTTCCATTTGTTGAAGAGCTGCGAAGAGGTATATTCCTCGTAGTTGCCGTCACGATAAGGCAGACAGCATATCTCGCCGGCACCGGTGTTGGCGCCACGATACACCTGACCGTTGGTGACGATGCCTGCACCGACACCAGTACCGAGGGTGATGCCCACAACATGGTTGTAGCCCTTGCCAGCACCAAACTGATACTCTGCGTTGACGAAGCAGTTGACATCATTATCGACGGTGGTCTTCACACCGAAGCGTGTCTCGAGTTTCTCTTTCAGGTGCACCTCTTTCCATGAAGGGATGTTCATCACGTCATAGACGATACCCTGTTCGTAGTCCACCACCGATGGCACTGCCACGCCGATACGCTCCACCTCAGGGGTGATGACTTCTCCAATCATACGATAGAACTGTTCGAGAACCTCCTCCTCGGTGCCCTTCGCGTTGCATGGTTCCTGAACGAGTTTCACTACTTTCCCATTCTCAATGCGGCCCACACGCAAATTAGTGCCGCCCATATCAATCGAGAGCCTCACCCCCGATATGCTGTTATTATTATTTTTTAGACAGAATGACATAATTACATAATTTTATTAGCGCAAGGGGTGGGGCTATTTGCCTTTAATCTGGGTAACTTCTTCGTGGCCGTTCCACTTGAGGGTCAGCTCGAAGTCAACATTCGATTTGATTGTTACCTTCGGTTTCTCGTCCTTTGATGAACGCTTTGCTACCTTTATCGACACATCACCATCATGACCGAACGGATAACGGTCGATGCCATAACCATCAAGGAGGTTCACATCGATGGTCATCTTTCCGTCAGGCACATTCGAACGAATACCGAAGATATACTCAATCAGTTCGGCGATAGGAGTAAGACCAGTCCATCCGACGAAATCCTTACGAGCCATGAATCCCGGTTCGGTGCTCTCTGGTGCATAGTACTCATAGAAAGTGCCGGTCTTCTTATACACCTCGAAGATGTTCTTGTAGTGGTTCATCTCGATGTCCCACGCCAACTGGTCGTAGCCTTTCTCCTTCAGACCGCTGATAACCATATATGTAGCGCCTGGCCATACGCCACCAACCCAGTAGCGGCCGTTAGCCTTGTACTTTGGATGCTGTGCCGAGAGTGAAGCTGGAGCATGATGGCGGAAGAACTTAGTGGTGTCGGCAAGATGGGCAACGAGCTTGTCGAGGCGCTCCTTTGAGAGCACATCGGTGTGGAGAGCCCAGTAGGCGTAGATGCCCTGTGTTGACGACAGACTGCCATCGCTGTATTCATCGTAGAGGAATTCATCCTCATCGCTCCACATTCGTTCGTTGATGTATTTAGTCATCATCTTAATCTCATCCTCAAACTCCTCGATCTCCTGCCAGCGCTCGAGATAGAATCCCATCTGGAGAAGAATCTGATCCATCATGATCTGCTGCAGACAAGCGTCGAGCCATACCATGTGACCGTTAGAATAGATGGTGTTGTACTTGTCCTGCACACGAGGCATATTGTCCATACCAGTGCCCCAACCTGAACTCCAATACATACCGCTCTGCCATGTGTGGTTCAGTTTGAGCCATTTGCAGTAGGCAGCCAACGCAGGGAACACCTTGTTCAGACGAGAGTCGTCGCCATACTGTGTGTAGTAGAGCCACTCCGACCAAGGGAGGATGTTTGGACCGGTGGCTGTTGGGTCGTAACGACCGAAGCAGTCGGAACCGTCGGCACGAATCTCACGGCAGATGAAGCCGTCAGGATGCTGCTTGGCGTAGAAGTTGTCGAGAGTCTTCTGGAATGGGAAGAACTTCTCGCCATAACGTGTGAACATCGTGATGAACGCACAGTCCCACATGAAGATATTTCCGTTGTAGGCAGGTGAGATATACGATGTGACGAAACCAGAGTCGTCGAGAGGCTGACCGACATTCTTCAGTCCAATCTCCCAAGCCTTCCAGTACATCTCGATCTCTTCCTGATGACCTTCCCATGATGGTGAAGGCAGCACCTTTCTTGCCTCAGCCATGGTGCCGAGTTTTGTGCGCTGCATCTTCGCTGTGCGGAACTCGTTCTCTGCCACGAGAGGCTCGCGCACGTATGTATCTTTATAAGGTAACTTATACAATGGTGAACCAGAAGAGATAAGGTTCTGTGCCATCAGATCATTGGTCACTGATGCCGAAGCAACGAGCAGCATCAATAATAGGAATCTTCTCATAATGCTATATGTTTTTTATTTGCGAGGCTGATACATCATCAGTGTCTCGATATAGTTTGTAACTTCTTCCTTTGAGCGGTTGAATTCAAGATGATAATGCTTGCCGGTGTCGCTCATCTCCCATTTGTTGGAACCATCATCGGCAATGATGAATGTGCCCGGCACAGCCTTGAAGAAAGGTTCTACACCTATTGCACCCACGAGAGCCGCTGTCTGATCCCAGCTCGAATGACCTTCAGGATCGTCCTGGGCAAGGCACATGGTGAAAGTATCAACGATAGGGTTGCCCTTGATGCCCGACTGGGCGAGACGCTTTCCTGTGCGCACAGCATCGCCAATCTCCCAGGTGCTGAAATATATCGGTGTAGGCCATTCGTTGATTGCTGTCACTGCTGCTGTAGAGTCACAGTAAATGTTGAACTCACGACCGTCAGGATAGCTTCCACCCATACATACAACATGGTCGACTTTCTGTTTTATCAGGTCTACACCATCAAGATCGCTGTACTCATCGGCTTTTGACTGCAATAGGTTGCGCATATTGGTAAGCATACCGACAACGATGAGTGTCACACTCTTGTCGGGCTGTTTGCTCAAGACCTCTCTGTAAACCTCCAGTGCATCGCGACTGTCGGATGCTTTCTCCGTGGTGTGAGGATAGTTCTTTGGCAGTTCTTCTGTCCAGCGCAGTCCTTCATGCCATGTGCTCTGATCGTGAGCCTCACCCTTGACACATCCCACAGGGATATCAGGGCGACCGAAATAGGTGTTGATGACTTCAAGACAAGGCACTGTCGTTTCGCATTTGTTGGATGATACCGTAGCGAGTATCTCCGTCTCACCGAAGTCGGCAAGGGCATGAAGCAACGCCAATGCACCCACATCGTCGTAGTCGGGAGCCATATCGGTGTCAAAGATTATATGCGACTTTGTATCTTCTACGGTTACGGGTGCAGCTTCCTTTGCGGCATTAAGCGTACAGCCGGTGAACAAGGCGCACCCGAAGAGCATTGCTAATAGTCTCATGATAAATGGTTTTTTGAATGTCAACTGTTATATATGCTAATTACCAAAAACCCCTCTCCTCGTGGGAGAGGGGCTATGAATGAGGCTTTGTTCTTTTAATAATGCCACTCAACGAATGCCTCCATTGCCTCGTAGCATGTCATACCGAGGTTGTCGTAGAGGCTTGCTGTTGCACGGTTGCGATCCTCAGAACGCTGCCAGAACAAACGCTCGTCGTTGCCGAGGAATGGAGCACACTCCATCTGCGACTGATGACGGAGGATTGAATTACGCTTGTTGCGGAGTTCATCAGGACTCATTGGTACTGCCATCTCGATTTCCTCGATATCATACTCAGCCCAAGCACCGCGGTACATCCATACACGGCAGTCCTTGAGCCACTCTGGGTTCTCCTCCTTGAGGGTGTGCATAACATCGAACACAGCCTCTGTACACTTACGGTGAGTGCCATGAGGATCGGCAAGGTCGCCGGCAACGAAGATGATATGAGGCTTTACGAGTTCGATGACATCGCGAACACGCTTGTAGTCCTCAGGACCGAGTGGCAACTTCTCAATCTTACCGCTCTCGTAGAATGGCATGTCGAGGAAGTGGATGCCCGACTTTGGAATCTTATTGTATGTGCAAGCCATGCGAGCCTCGCCACGACGGATAAGAGCCTTGATGGTGAGGATATCCTTTGAGTTGATCTCGTCAGACTCGCGCTCGTTGATGAACTTCTTGATAGCGTGGTATTTCTCCTCGATGATATCGTCGCTCATGTTGCAGAACACCTCGTTGAAAGCGTTCATGAAGTGCATATAGCGCATTACCTCCTCGTCGGTAACAGCGATGTCGCCGGAAGTCTGGTATGCCACATGAACCTCGTGACCATGGTTCACCATACGCTGGATAGCACCACCCATTGAGATAACATCATCGTCAGGATGTGGAGAGAACACCAATACACGCTTTGGATATGGGAGGGCACGCTCTGGGCGATGGGTATCGTCGGCGTTTGGCTTGCCACCAGGCCAACCGGTGATGGTGTGCTGGAGTTCATCGAACACCTTCACATTGATTTCATAGTATGAACCATACTTCTCGATGAGGTGGCCGAGACCATTGTCGAGATAGTCCTTCTGGGTGAGTTTGAGCAATGGCTTACCGGTCTTGATACAGAGGTCGCACACTGCCTTACGCTATTCTTTGTTGTACTTCATAGCTGTAGACTGTTTTAGTTATTACAATCAGAATTGGTTTCTTCTTGCAAAATTAATAAATTAATTCGTAATCCAAGCAAAAAAGGTTATTATTTGTTGATTTTCCCAGTTTGTTTACCTTTTGCCTTATCAAACTTCTCCCAAAGGCGGTTTTTCACCACATTCTCCTTCAATCGTGCGGTGAAAGCCTCTGCTTTTGC
>JAUNIK010000575.1 GCA_030523505.1 Prevotellaceae bacterium
GTCCGAAGCAAACAGTCTCCACCCACCCATAGGATAGCTAACCAGATAGAAAAGAGTATCATTCTCTACATCAACGATAGGTTCGTATTCTATATCACCCTTTGCTTGTGCCCTTGTTTTCTTTTGCCCAAAGCTAACAACGGTCATAACGTCGGATAGCGAAACTCTATTGTTGTCATACAACTCATTTACAGGCTCTTTCTCATGTACAGGTGCCATGTCACCATCATTTGTACATGCAGTGACGACGATGCATAGGGGCAGGAGAAGCGCAAAGCGGATATTTCTTATACTATTTTTCATAAAATACTTATGGATATATGTGTGATACAAGTTTTCGGGACATGTATTATTATCCCATTATGTAAATGTACTTTTAGATCTCTATTGTTCCCACAAAGGTAAATGAAGCTCCTACGAGACGTATCTCAAACTGTCCGCAGAGATAGTCTGGCAGTACAAGATCGTCGGTATCCGTGATACTGAAGGAGTAGACGATCTCCCCATCCTGAATTAGTTCCAGGGTGTAGCCAACACAGGCAGAAGAGAAGGAGAGCGTATGGTCTTCTATATATAAAGAAGGTACGCGAATGGGGGCGCGGGATGCTTCACCATGTTCGGAATTCTCACCAGAGAGATCTGGGTAAATGATAACAAGGGATGGATCACTTTGACAATAGTCAAAAGTGTGTCCGCCTCTTGGTCTACCCATACCATGGGTAAGGTCATGGAGCAAAATCAGGGTCAATAGTAATGCTTAACCTTATCGCCTTCTATGACGAACTATTGGAATTTTAGTTTTCTACCTTTTTTCAATACTTCACTGTAGGTCGCTGCATCCCCGTGAAATATGATTCGCATGCCGTTTCCCAGCATGATGCTTTCCGGTTCGCCAGTGTCTACCCATATGTTTAGTTCAAATGACCATGGCCGCTCAAACATTATCTTGCTCTTGTCGTACGATTGGCGTATGGTATAGTAGTACCTTCCCTGGTCTTTTATCGTACCAGGGTCCGAAAACACGTACTTTACAGGCTCGGTTATTTCCACGTTTCCTTCTGACAGGAAATATCCCGGTGCGATGTTGCCTATCACTTCCCTTGCCAGACTTTGCAGGTAGGCCTCTCTCTTTTCCTTGGTAAGCTTGTCAAGGTTTTCGACGAATTTCGTTTGGGAATACATCGAGTGCGAAAATGCAAGAGCAAGTCCCAGTAGTAATGTTTTAATGATTTTCATGTTGATATTTTTTTATTTAGTTTACGCTTATAGTTCTACTGCTACGCCTTTCCGGTCCATAGGTGCTTACAAAGGCAGGGTAATCAATAGGGTGTCCCGCTCTGAGTGTATCGCAAATGTAGTCATATACTATTCCAGGAATACCACTTATGGTAGCCGTTAAAAGATCTCTCAAAGAACGCCCCGTTAGCCTTGATGATCCTGCAGGCATATATGTATAAGGTGTATGAGTGTGGAATGATGCGCACACTTCATCTTTATTTACGGGCTCTCCCAAATCGATATTAGCGGTTTCGTCATTATGAACGAGAGGTCCATAAACAGTCAGTCCGCGGTATACTTTATTAGTTTTGTAATTGTAGTAGATGTAGAATCCCAGTTCTCTTCTCAATCCGCCATAGGCAGAACTTTTGGTCAGTTGCCATAATAGTTCCATATCTTGATATATAGCAGTGTTGAACTTCAAGCTAAGGGCTGTTGGATAATTGATTGTAATGTATCCAGGTTCACCATCTTGGGTGCTTGACCTGGTGGCCAGAGTCCTTGGCTGTTCTAATTCAAGAAAATTTTCATCCTCCATACACCCTGATGAAACAGTGCATAAAAGACCTCCTAGAACGAGTTTAGCAAAATTAAGTTTTTTCATTATATTTGTAACTATTCAGCGAATGCCCATGCAGCTGCTATCCATGCTTAGAACAGAGC
>JAUNIK010000576.1 GCA_030523505.1 Prevotellaceae bacterium
CCTGACCGTGGAGCGTTATGAGATACCTATGTTGATGATTGGCGGTGCCATACGCCGTCCATGCCGCATCGACACCTACGGGTCGCAGCACGACCTGGCTGCGACACTTTTAGCCCAACTCGGTTTGCCCCACGAGGAGTTTGTCTTCAGCAAAGACCTGCTCTGCCCCGAGGCCCCTCACTTTGCCTTCTTCACCGTGCCCGATGCGGTAGGCATGGCCACTCCTGAAGGGAAGGTCATCTACGACTGCCAATCGGGACAGACAGCCGTGAGCCAAGGAACAGCTCCCGACCGACTGCTGCACCAAGCCAAAGCCTATCTGCAAAAACTCTATGACGACCTGGCTGCCCGATAAAATCATGTAACTCATCTATCATTCATCATCAAACCAAGTACCATGTTCTACGACCTCTTAAAATGGATTGTGCAAACCGACGACCGGATACTGCTCTTCATCAACGGGATGCACACTCCCTATTTCGACACCTTCATGCAATGCTATAGCGGCAAATGGATTTGGATTCCCATGTATCTGAGCATCTACTTTGTCGTGCTGCGCAACTTTCATTGGAAAACCATGCTGCTCTGCATGATAGGCTTAGGACTGACCATCACCTTTGCCGATCAGGTGGGAGCCACCCTTATCCGACCTTTGGTAGAGCGCCTGCGCCCCTCCAATCTCGACAATCCCATCTCAGGCTTCGTGCACATCGTGGATGGCTATCGTGGCGGACGCTTTGGCTTTCCCTCCTGCCATGCTGCCAATACCTTCGGGCTCAGCTTCTTTATCCATTACTTTTTCCGTCGCTCCTGGCTCTCCCTGTTCCTCTTTTCATGGGCCGTGCTGACTTGCTATTCCAGGATGTACCTGGGCGTACACTACCTGGGTGACTTGCTGGTAGGAACCTTCATCGGCTGGATAGGTGCCTGGCTGATGTATCGTCTGTTCCTCTACCTCAGCCGCTTCCAAGGCAGCTTCACCCATCCGGACACGCTGCACTACAACCTCTTTCCCGTCTGCATAGGTCTTTCCACGATTGCCGGCATCGCTGTCTATGCGGCGTTCGCATAAAGTCTATAAGAAAGCCTGCGTCAGGAGTGGCACAAAAGAGAAACAAAATGAGTGAAGTATATTATAGTGAATTTCCCTATCACGCCAACCTGACAACAAGCCTTATATAAATTTATGAACTAAATATGTCTCTTCCAATAGCGACGAAAATCCACACACAACCAAGTGAGTGCAGCAATAGTACACAACGCTAAAAAAATCAGAAACAGCTTCAATGCGAATCCCATAGGTATAGTGTTTAAATAAATTCGCTGCAAAGATATAATAAAACGTCTGTTTAAACAAACATTTTGCGATAAAACACCTCCATTAAACAGATATTTTATTTCTTTATTTCCGTAAGCCATATCAGACAAATGTGTATTTTTATAGCCATGGAAAAAAGCAATATATTCATAGGAGAGATTATACGCGATGTCATGGCTCGTCAAGAAGTCACAAAGGCAGAACTCGCAAGGAGGCTGAATGTTAGGCCTCAGAGTGTTGACTATCTGCTGACGCGAAAAAGCATTGATACCGATACACTTTACAATATATCTAAAGCATTGGATTACGACTTTGCCTTACTATATTCCATCCACCCCAATCAGACAAATTGTGATACTTCGGATGCGAAGGAAATCAGAAAGGCTCGTGTGCTCGTAGAGATAGAACTGAAACCTGAAGATTTCTTGAAACTGAATTTGAAACAGCGCATTAATGACCTTATGAAATAGTGTAAGCGGTAAAAAAGCTGTAACTTCGCTCCAAGACTCATTTAGGAGGTAATTAGGACTCATATAGGAAGAAGGAGCGAACGCCATGCTTCAAAAAATCACTACTTAAATGGACGAAGAGCCCTCCACCTGGGCAAACA
>JAUNIK010000042.1 GCA_030523505.1 Prevotellaceae bacterium
TATGTCGATTTCACATTGACACCAGAGGAAGTGGCTGCAGCGCTCACCTCGTCGGGTCTTGAAGTAGGCGCACTCGAAGAAGTACAGTCTATCAAAGGTGGTCTCAAAGGTCTTTTCGTAGGACAGGTCCTCACTTGCGAGGATATCCCTGAGACTCATCTCCATCTCACAACAGTTGACCTCGGCAAGGGCGAGCCACAGCAGATTGTCTGCGGTGCACCAAACTGCCGTGCTGGTCTCAAAGTAATCGTTGCTGACTTAGGTTGCGTGCTCTACGACGGCGACAAGGAATTCAAAATCAAGAAGTCGAAACTCCGTGGCTATGAGTCGAACGGTATGATCTGCGCTGAGGATGAAATCGGCATCGGCACAAGTCATGACGGTATCATCGAATTGCCAGAGGATGCAGTGGTTGGTACACCAGCAGCTGAGTACTACAATCTTGAGAGCGACTGGCTCATCGAGGTTGACATCACTGCCAACCGTGCTGACGCCCTCTCACACTGGGGTGTTGCCCGCGACCTCTACGCTTGGTTGAAGCAGAACGGTTACGAGACTTCACTCCATCGTCCTGACTGCTCGAAGTTTGCTGTTGACAACGAGGATATGCCTATCGAGGTTGTTATTGAGAACACCGAGGCTTGCCGCCGTTATGTTGGCCTTTCTATCACCGGATGTGAGGTGAAGGAATCGCCAGAGTGGTTGAAGAACAAGCTCAACATCATCGGTCTCCGTCCAATCAACAATATCGTTGACATCACAAACTACATCATGATGGCTTATGGTCAGCCAATGCACTGCTTCGATGCAGACATGGTTACCGGCAAGAAGATTGTGGTGAAGACAATGCCAGAGGGCACACCATTCGTTACCCTCGATGGTGAGGAGCACAAACTCTCTGCCCGCGACCTCGCTATCTGCAACGCTGAGGAACCAATGTGTATCGCTGGTGTGTTTGGCGGTAAGGGTTCGGGCACATACGACACCACTACAAACGTTGTTCTCGAGTCGGCATATTTCCACCCAACATGGATCCGCAAGTCAGCCCGCCGTCATGGTCTCTCAACAGATGCTTCATTCCGTTTCGAGCGTGGTATTGATCCAAACGGACAGGTTTATGCCATCATGCAGGCAGCCATCCTCTGCAAGGAGTTGGCTGGCGGTAAGGTGTCAATGCAGATAAAGGATGTTTATCCAAACCCAATCGAGAATCCTGTTGTGGAACTCTCTTACGACTATGCTCACACTCTCATCGGTAAGGAGATTGGCAAGGACACAATCAAGTCGATTGCCCAGAACCTCGAGATGAAGGTATTGGCAGAAACAGAGGAGAGCGTTACCCTCGAGGTTCCTGCATACCGTGTTGACGTTCAGCGTCCATGCGATGTTGTTGAGGATATCCTTCGTATATATGGATATAATAATGTGGAGATTCCTACACAGTTGAAGTCTTCACTCACAGTGGCTGAGGCAAGCGACATGGAGCATCGCCTTGAGAACATCATCGGCGAGCAGTTGGTAGGTTGTGGCTTCAACGAGATTCTGAACAATTCGCTCTCGAAGACTTCTTACTATCAGGGCTTGAATGTATATACCGAGGAGACAACGGTGAAGGTGATGAACCCACTGTCAGCCGACCTTGGTGTGATGCGTCAGACACTGCTCTTCGGCGGTCTTGAGTCAATCATGCGCAATGCTAACCGCAAGATGGCCAACCTCAAGTTCTTCGAGTTTGGTAACTGCTACCACTACAATGCAGAGAAGCACACCGATGAGAATCCTATCAAGGCTTACTCTGAGGAGATGCACCTCGGCTTGTGGGTTACTGGTAAGCGTGTTGAGGGCTCTTGGGCTCATCCAAACGAGGATACCACATTCTATGAGTTGAAGGCTTATGTGCTCAACATATTGAACCGTCTCGGTATGCCAATGGGCATGCTTGTGAGCGAGAAGAGCCAGAACAATATCTTCTCTTCTGCGCTCGAGTTGAAGAACCGTGGTGGTAAGGTATTCGTAGAGATGGGTATCATTTCAAAGGCAATCCAGAAGAAGGCTGACATCGCAGCACCTGTTTACTATGCAGACATCCACTGGAGTGCAGTGATGAAGGCTATCCTCAAGAATAAGGTTGAGTTCACAGAGATTTCGAAGTTCCCTTCAGTATCGCGTGACCTCGCCCTCTTGATTGACAAGAGTGTTGAGTTTGCACAGATCGAGCAGATTGCCCGTCAGTCGGAGAAGAAGCTCCTCAAGAGCGTAGAGCTCTTCGATGTATATGAGGGCAAGAACCTCCCAGCTGGCAAGAAGTCGTATGCGGTGAACTTCATCCTTCAGGATTCAGAGAAGACCCTCAACGACAAGGCGATTGAGAGCATCATGAACAAGATCATCACAAATCTCAAGAAGCAGCTCGGCGCAGAACTACGCTAAGGAGACCTTCCCCCGGCCCCTTCCTTCCAGGACGGGGAGTGATTACTATCTTTTGCATGAAATGGATAGATAGGGAAGGACATAATGAAATAAATATAGAGAATAATCAATAAAACTCCACGTCCCCCCAGGAGGATAAACATTTTACTCCCCGTCTTGAAAAGAAGGGGTTGGGGGAAGATCAATGGGAAGAGCATTTGAATTCCGTAAAGCAAGAAAATTGAAGAGATGGGGCAACATGGCAAAGACCTTTACCCGTCTGGGTAAGCAGATTGCAATCGCAGTAAAGGCTGGTGGTCCAGATCCTGAGACAAACTCTACACTCCGTTCTATCATCGCTACATGTAAGCGTGAGAACATGCCTAAGGACAACATCGACCGCGCTATCAAGAACGCGATGGGTAAGGACCAGTCAGATTACAAGGAAGTGACATACGAGGGATACGGACCTCACGGTATCGCTGTCTTCGTTGACACACTTACTGACAACACCACACGTACTGTTGCTGACGTTCGCTCAATCTTCAACAAGTTCAACGGTAACATGGGTACTACAGGTTCGTTGGCATTCCTCTTCGACCACAAGGCTCAGTTCACCTTCAAGAAGAACGAGGACATCGACATGGACGAACTCATTCTCGACCTTATCGACTACAATGTAGAGGACGAGTTTGACGAGGACTATGATGAGGACAAGGAGGAGACAACAATCACTATCTACGGTGATCCTAAGTCTTACGCTCAGATCCAGAAGGCTCTCGAGGAAAAGGGCTTCGAGGTAGCAGGTGAGTTCACTTATGTTCCAAACGACCTCAAGGAGGTTAACGAGGAGCAGCGTGCTACAATCGAGAAGATGATCGAGAAGCTCGAGGAGTTTGACGATGTTCAGACTGTTTATACAAACATGAAGCCTGAGGAATAAGATAGTGAAGACCTTTAGACAAATACTCTTGATAGCACTCATTGTTTTGGGTGCTATCAATGTTTACGGACAGCAGAAACGCGAGTTCCGTGGTGCATGGATACAGGCTGTCAACGGCCAGTTCCAAGGCATTGGCAAGGAGAAGATGCAGCAGACACTTACCTATCAGCTCGATGAGTTGCAGAAGGACGGAGTCAATGCCATCATCTTCCAGGTGCGTCCTGAGTGTGACGCACTCTATCCAAGTGCCATCGAGCCATGGAGCCGTTTCCTCACCGGTGTGCAGGGCAAGAATCCTGGTTGGGATCCTCTGCAGTGGATGATTGACGAATGTCATAAGAGAGGCATGGAACTCCATGCATGGATAAACCCTTACCGTGCAAAGACTGCCGGTACAAGAGAGTTTGCAAACAATAATATCTGTGTGCTCCATCCAGAGCGCTATTTCGCTTATGGTGAGCCAGGCAAGGAAATATTTGTCCTGAATCCGGCACTGAAGGAGAACCGCGATTATATCTGTCAGGTGTCAGCCGACATCGTGAGTCGCTATGACATCGACGGATTCCACATCGACGACTATTTCTATCCTTACCCAGTGGCTGGCATACCTATCCCTGACCAGCAGTACTATGAGGCAAACAAAGCCGGTTTCAAGACTATACAGGACTGGCGTCGCAACAATGTGAACCTCTTCATCAAGCAGTTGCACGAGACAATCCAGCAGATAAAGCCTTGGGTGAAGTTCGGTGTTTCGCCTTTCGGCATCTACCGCAACAAGAAGAGCGATCCAATGAACGGTTCCGAGACCAACGGTCTGCAGAACTATGACGATCTCTATGCAGATGTGCTTCTCTGGGTGAACAACGGTTGGATTGACTATTGCGTGCCACAGGTGTATTGGGAGATTGGTAACAAGGCTGCCGACTATGACACACTCATCAAGTGGTGGAACAGATTCTGCAGCAACCGTCCTCTCTATATCGGTGAGGATGTCGAGCGTACAGTGAAGTACACCGACCCAAAGAACCCTAACTCACACCAGATGGGTGCAAAGTATCAGCTCCACAGCCAGATGAAGAATGTGCAGGGAACAGTTCTTTGGTATGCCAAGGCTGCTGTTGACAATGTAGGCAACTACGGCACAACCCTCCGCCAGCACTATTGGCGTTATCCTGCCCTCCAGCCAGCAATGCCGTTTATCGACAACGAGGCTCCGGGAAAGGTTCGCAAGATGAAGCCAATATGGACTCCTGACGGATACATGCTCTTCTGGTTTGAACCAAAGGCAAAGAAAGTGTCGGATCCTATCAAGGAGGAGATGAATCTTGCTAAGAAGTATGTTGTTTATCGTTTTAATTCAGGCGAGAAGATCAACACCAACGATCCTTCAAAGATTGTTGCGATAACCGATAACACATACTACAAGCTTCCTTATGAAAACGGTAAGAAGAAGTATGTATATGTAGTGACCGCCCTCGACCGAATGCAGAATGAGAGCGCCTTCGTAAAGAAGAATGTGAAACTGTAATACAACATCATATTGTAATACAATATAAAAAGGACAAGCCTCGCGCCTGTCCTTTTTTATATTATATAATGTAGGGTTTTCGTTTTCGTCTTCGTTACCTCCTCCCCCATCGGGGGCCGGGGGCTCTTACTCCTTCATCAGTTCCTCAAAGAAACTATCGAGGTCTTTGTCGAGGTCGCCCATCAAATCACCACCAATGATGATAGTCTCATCGTCGGCAATGAACAGTTCAGCCACAGGTTCACGCTCATCATCCTCGAGCACATAGCTGAATGGCTTTGCAATGCCCATATGGTCGATACGCTCAGAGAAGTTGTGAAGGCGCTGACGAAGCAACTGTGCCACCTGTGAATAGAACTTATCGTTGGTGTTGCCTATCCATTCGTCGATGACACAACGGTTCAGTTCGTTGTCATCATCATCGTAGGTGAGAATCTCACCACTGTCTTGTACAACCTTCATATGGATGTCGGTAAATGCCACCGATTCTTCACTCTGTGGAAATTTGTTTATTACCTTCTCAATTGCGCGATCCACCTGCTGGATGGTCTGTTGACTATGCTCCATTTTTTGCTTTGTTTTAATTTCTAAGTGCAAAAGTACACTTTTTTTGGTATTAAACAAATAATAATTGTAAAAAACTATGTCTTATTGCCGGCTTTTCTTGGTTATTTGCAGAAAAAGCAGTAATTTTGCAGTCGCAATCACGAGTTGATTGCATCAAGTTTATTAATTATTCACCGAGGGGACGAGTTCCTCTCATAAAACTTTTATTAAAAAATGGCAACAAAGATTCGTTTGCAGCGCGGTGGTCACAAAGGTTATGCAGTTTACCGCATTGTAGTAGCTGACGCTCGCGCACCACGTGATGGTAAGTTCACTGAGAAGCTCGGTGTTTACAATCCAAACACAAACCCTGTATCTGTAATTCTTGACTTCGAGCGTGCTCTCCATTGGGTAGAGTGTGGTGCTCAGCCAACAGACACAGTTCGTACAATCCTCAAGAACGAGGGCGTTTACCTTATGAAGCACCTTAAGGGTGGCGTTAAGAAGGGCGCATTCGATGAGGCTACAGCACAGGCTAAGTTCGATGCTTGGAAGCAGGCTAAGGCTAACGGCAACCAGGCTGTTGTTGATGCTAACGCAAAGGCAAAGAAGGAAGCTGCTGCTAAGAACCTTGAGGCAGAGAAGAAGGTCAACGAGGCTATCGCTAAGAAGGTTGCTGACAAGAAGGCTGCTGCTGCAGTTGCTGCTGCAGAGGCTGCTGCTCCTGCAGAGGAGACAGCTGAGGAGGCTTAATCCTTCCTTCGTGATCTTTTCACAAAACATAAAGCCCAGGACCTATAATGTGGTCTTGGGCTTTTATTGTTCTTATTGCTAAACCTAATTCTATATAATTACCTTATGAAACGATTAATGACATTACTCGCTGCTATCCTTTTCGTTAGCAGTATCTCCTTAGCACAGAACATCATACCAAAGCCAAATCAGTGTGCAATAGGTAAGGAGACACTCGTTCTTGACAATCCTACAATCGGTTATTCCGATGCCAGTCTTAAAGCCGCTGCCGACTATCTTGCCGGAGTAATCCGACCAGCAACAGGTTTCAAGACAAAAGTCCAGAAGAAGAAATCAACCGTTAACCTTGAGCTCGACAAGTCGCTTGCTGCAAATGCCTATGTGCTCACAGTGGGCGAGAATGGTGTACTCATTCAGGGTGGCGACTATCGTGGAGTTATCTGCGGTATTCAGACCTTGCGTCAGTTGCTTCCTGTTGAGATTGAGGCTCGCCAGAAGGCAGAAGGCGTAGAGTGGGCTGTGCCTTATTGCTATGTCAGTGATCAGCCTCGCTATGGCTATCGCGGTCTTGAACTCGATGTTAGTCGCCATTTCTTCACAAAGCAGGAGGTAAAGGATATGCTTGATGTGATGGCACTCTATAAGTTGAATAAGTTCCATTGGCATCTCACCGACGATCAGGGTTGGCGTATAGAGATTAAGCGCTATCCAAAACTCCCAGAGAATGGTGCTTGGCGTGAGTATAATGATCAGGATCGTATGTGTAATGCAAGAGCAGATCGTGAGCAGAACGAGGATATGCGCGTGCCTACAGACCGTTATAAGGTTGTTGACGGCAAGAAACTCTATGGCGGTTTCTACACACAGAACGATATCCGCGAGATTGTGGAATATGCCCGTGTTCGTGGTATTGATATCATCCCTGAGATAGATATGCCTGGCCACATGCTTGCAGCAGAGTTGAACTATGACGGTATCATCTGTGCAGAGATGAACGACTGGACTGCTGGTTTTACATCACCTCTGTGCCCTGGCAAGGAAAAGACAATGGAATTCTGCAAGGCTGTAATCGATGAGGTGGTGGTGCTTTTCCCTTATGAATATTTCCACATCGGTGGTGATGAAGTGGAGAAGCGCAACTGGAAGGTGTGCCCTGATTGCCAGAAGCGTATGAAAGACAACGGGTTGAAGACCGAAGAGGAGTTGCAGTCGTGGCTCATCCATGAGATGGAGAAGTACCTGAACTCAAAGGGCAAGAAGATGATTGGCTGGAACGAGATTATCGAGGGAGGCCTCTCTGACACATCCACCATCATGTGGTGGGGCAGTTGGGTGAAGGATGCACCATTCGTGACAACCTCTCACGGCAATGATATGATCGACACCCACAACGATTTGTTCTACCTTGACTATGACGAGGGCGACAATGCCATGAAGAATATCTATAACTATGACACTTCATGCGGCTTGCCTGAGAACCTGCAGAAACATCTGCTTGGTGTGCAGGGTAATATCTGGTGTGAACGAATCCCTACAATGAACCGTATGTGGTATATGACTGCCAACCGTATGCTGGCTATTGCTGAACTCGGTTGGAGTGCTGCAGAACCAAAGAACTACTATGCTTTCGAGGATCGTATGTTGGCGCAGATTCCTCGTTTTGAGGTGCTTGGTGTTCGTTCGAAGGTGATGCCTATCGAGGGCTTCAACAAGATGAACGCTTTTGTTGGTGAGGGCCGTTACAACATCACTTGCAAGGACAAGAGTGCTGTCATCCGCTATACTACCGACGGTTCTATTCCTACCGTTGACTCTCCTGCTATCAATGGTGAACTCGTTCTTACAGCCAGTGCCGACTATCGTTTTGCAACATTCCGCAAGGACGGTTCGCGCAGTGATGTAGTATCTGCTAAATTCGTGAAGGACGACTATGCACCTGCTGTTGAGGCAAACCCAACAAAGAACGGACTGACAACCGAGTGGCATGAGTTCCCAGGCATCGACTGTGAGAAAATAGCATCAGCACCTCTCAATGCAACATACCATACTCAGGATGTCATCATCCCTGAGGGCGTGAAAGGCAATATCGGTCTTATCACAACGGGTTATATCTATGTGCCAGAGGATGGTATCTATACCTTCATCCTCACCAGCGATGACGGTAGTGACCTGTTTGTTGACAACACCCTTATTGTTGACATGAACAAGGAACAGAGCCCACAGACCGAGGTAGGCGAGAAAGCCTTGAAGCGTGGATATCATGCTATCCGTGTGCGTTACTTCGACCATAATGGTGGTATGCTCAATCTCGTGGTGAAAAACCAACAGGGAGCAATAATGGATCCAAAGGAGTTCTATTATACAAAATAAGAAAAAGGCTGCAGATCTGCAGCCTTCTTTCTTTTTCTTACATTTCCTTATCCAAACGGTCTCTCCAAAGGTATTTCCTTGTCTCGTGGACGATGACATTGCTGAGGAACAGCAACGAGAGAAGGTTTGGTATTGCCATAAGGGCATTCATGCAATCGGCAATGTTCCACACAATTTCCAGACTCACGATAGAACCAAGGAATACTGTAGCGATGAAAGCCACACGGTAGGTGATGATCAGTTTCTTGCCACCGAGGTATTCTATTGCTCTCTCTCCGTAATAGCTCCATCCTAAGATTGTGGAGAATGCGAAGGTGAGCAAACCGAACGAGAGGAGTGGGGCACCGATGTATGGAATCTTGCTGAATGCCATCTTTGTCAATGTACCACCATTGTCGTATGTGATGTCAGGATATGCTATGATGCTCGACACAATAACGATACCAGTCAAAGCGCAAATCACCACTGTATCCCAGAATGTGCCGCTCGAACTTACCAATGCCTGGCGCACTGGGTTGCGTGTCTGGGCTGCTGCAGCCACAATAGGAGCCGAACCAAGACCTGACTCGTTGGAGAACAGACCTCGCGCTATACCATAGCGAGCTGCCATCATCACCGAACTGCCCACAAAACCACCACCGGCAGCCTCTGGCTGGAAGGCACTGACAACGATAAGTTTTATTGCTGGCCACACATAAGCGCCATTGATGATGAGTATCACAATGCAACCAATGACATAGAGTGCTGCCATGAAAGGCACGAGCATCTGGCAAACCTTTGCAATGCTCTTCACGCCACCCAGGATTACAGCTGCCGCAAGTGCACAGACAACAGCTCCGATGACGTATGGTGAAATGCCGTAGGTGTCGTGGCTCAATGCTGAAATGGCGTTAGCCTGAACGGTACTGCCGATGCCGAATGAGGCAAAGGCTGTGAAGAACGCAAAAGCCCATGCCATCTTCTTCCATCCCAGTCCGCGTTCAAGAGCGTACATAGGACCGCCTTGCATCTTGCCGTCCTTGGATATGACACGATATTTGATGGCAAGCAGTCCCTCGCCATATTTTGTAGCAATGCCGAAGACACCCGTCAGCCAGCACCACAGCACAGCTCCCGGACCACCGAGGGCAATAGCTGTAGCCACACCCACGATATTACCAGTACCGATGGTTGCAGCCAAAGCAGTGGCAAGGGCACCGAACTGTGACACATCGCCATCGGCAGACTTGTCTTTCTTGACCGACAGTTTGATGGCTGTCCACAGTTTGCGCTGTGGAAATTCCAGACGGATGGTAAGGTAAAGGTGGGTACCGAGCAGCAGAATAATCATTGGCCATCCCCAGAGGAATGAACTCAGCGTTGCAAATAAGTCGTTAACAAATCCCATAATCTCTCGCGTGCGTACATTTTATAATATAACTAATTCGTGGCAAAGGTAATATTTTTATTGCAGAATGCAAAGGAAAACTATAAAAACCTGTTAAAAAGCATTTATTTCTTGAAGTTGCTTAAACCATTCCGCTCTGCCGGAGTCAAAGAAATAGTTGAATATATTAGCATTAACAAAAAATAGAAAACAATATGAAGAGATTTATGTTACTTCTCGTTGCTTCTCTCATGATGAGTGGAGTGACAATGGCTCAGGATCAGAACCGCAATCGTCGTCAGTTTAATCCAGAGGATATGGTAAAGCGCCAGACAGAGCAGATGGTTGAGGCTCTCGACCTTGATGCCGACCAGGCAATGGCTGTGCTCAAGCTGAACGCAGACCGTATGAAGGAGCAGGCTGGTATGCGTGGTCAGTTTGGTCGTCGCGGTCATGGTGAAGGTGAGGCTCAGGAGCGTCCAACAGAAGAGCAGATGAAGGCTATGCGCGAGAAGATGGAAGCATCGCAGAAGGCTTACAATGAGGAAATGAAGAAGATCCTCACCGAGGAGCAGTATGCAAAATACGAAAAGATGCAGCAGCAGTTCCGTGGCCGTGGTGGTATGCGAGGCAACCGAGGCGGTGAGTTCCGTCAGGGCGGTCAGAGAGGTCAGGGCTTCCGCGGCAACCGTGAGCGCAACGAAGAATAATACGGATTCGTTTAGGTTAAAAATTTATATTTAAGGTAATTAGTGGAGTGCCCATTTCGGTGGGCGCTCTTTTTTTGTGCCTGTTTGATGTTGTTGTTGGCTCAAATCTTTGGATATTTCATTCTTTTGCAGTATCTTTGCAGTATAATAACCAAAAAACGAATTATGGCAAACAAATATAGTTTACTGATCACCATCCTTCTCGTGCTTCTCTGTGCAAGTTGCAAGAAAGAAAAAGAAACACGTACAATCGTTGAAATCACAGAAGAGCCAAAGGCCAGCAACGAGCCGAAGGCTATGGAAGAAACCGTGGCACAGAAATCGATAGAGTGGGGCAGTTCCATCTATCAGGTAACCATCAGTCGCAAGGCCGACAAGAATGTCGTTGTGAAGGATGCAGATGGCAACAAGTACTATGATAATATCGTGACATTGTGCGTAGATGGTCCGAGCGCAAATATCATCAACCGCCAGTTCACCAAGGCTGACTTTGCCAACTATGTCAACAGCGATTATATCAAACCAAAGCGCAGTGCACTCATGGGTATCGGCTATGACAAGATTGAGAGCGGCAATGCCGTTTTTGTAGCAACCGTAGGCTCGCCAGATACCATGGACGATGAGTTCATGACTGTAAAGATTACCCTCTCGAAATCAGGCGATGTCACTCTTTCTTCCCTCCAGACCATTGATGCAGAATCCGATGATTCCGCCGATGCTGCAGAAGGCTAGAAATGCCAGAATACTATATTCATTACATCCTATATGGCAGAGTCGATGAGGCTCTGCTTTTTTTATTGCTCATTCGCTTGGTTCTGCAGCATTGTTGCAATAAACAGCAAAACCGCATAAACTATCTACCCTACCCCTGGGAAAAAGGTAGGTAGAT
>JAUNIK010000577.1 GCA_030523505.1 Prevotellaceae bacterium
ATGAGAGCGTATCGCGACCGCTGAGGATGAAGCGGTTGACGGCCGTTCCGATCAGGAAAGCATCTGAATAGGCATCCTTAAGACCCAAATCCGGGTCAACTGAAGGTTGAGGTGTCTTTTGTGAGCAGGAAACAACAAGTGCAGACACTGCTGCAGCCGCACAAATGAGGGAAAGCTTTGTCATACTGCTACTTATTTCTGCTTGAACGTATAGATTCAGTAATCTTTTCCTCTGCAACGCCTGCAAGGCTGTCAGCAGCATGGAGGGTACGACGGGCCTTCTGCTTGAGATCCTTCTCAGCCGATGGTTCACAGAAGAACTCATAGCCGGAGAATACGACTACTCTGTGCACACCGTTCTCATAGAATGAGAATCTTTTTCCATTCTCGAGAGTGAAGATAAGCTCACGGGCGCCATAGCGGGCAGAAATCGAGCCTTCCTTCATCGACTCGATCTCGTATTCATTGTCTCCTATGGTGATGTCAGAAGCCGACTTCAGGATGACATCTGCCGGCCAGTTCTCTTTCTTGATATCAGCACGGTTATAGCGTACAGACTTCACTACAAGTGTATCCACCTGCTCTGGGACAGGCATCTGTGCATGAGCGGAAAGGCCAGCAATGGCCATGGCGAGTATAAGTGCAAATCTTTTCATTTTCAATCATTTTTCAACGACTGCAACAAAAACTGTGCTAATCGTGCCATGCCCAGGCTCCGACATATGCAAAGTCTCCCACTCGTTTCACAACGAGTGGGAGACGGCCTAAAAAACTATACTCTAATATATTGTAGAAATTATAGCCAAATGAAAAATTGCTGTTCTTGAGATTCTATCGACAAACAAAGAAACGATCCGTCGTATGTTCATCGTCCACCGACCCGTTGGTCATATGAGAAACTATTATATCACGAATAGTCTTCTAGGTAAGTTGATAGATTCTTTCAGTCAGTTTTCAAATTTACCACCTTTTACTTTTTTTGACAAATCAAAAATACCTAAATGGAATGAATCGGCAATTTTTAGTCATGAAATCCCGACACATCCAAGTTACAACATAAAAAAATACCTCCGCCGATTTCACAACCAACGGGAGGCATTACCTAATTTAACTATTATATCACTTTACGTGCGTATGGCAGCGCCAGATGGGCTACCGGTGCAAATATAAAGCAAATTTTATTCTCCACAAATAAAAATCTGCATTTCAGTGCGTTGAAATGCAGATTTTTCATTATTCCTTAGCAGTAGTGAATGTCACCTTGTTCGAATAAAAACGTGTGGAGACATGGTACTTCGAAGGGATATCAGGCATTGTAGTCTGACACCAGAGCTTGGTGTAGTACATCTTTCCCGGCTCAAGTCCTGTAAACTGGAAATCATATGTCAATGGAGAATCCAATGTCACGACAGTACCCTTGTTCTCATTGATCTCCTTCTCATCTGCCGAGATCAGATATCCGACACTGGAAATCTTCTGTCCATTAGGCATCCATACAGCATGTACCTTCGCACTTGAAGCTGTTATGTCAGTAAGGCTGGATGACCCGACATATGGCTCTCCCGGATTTGGCATCTGGAACTGGGACAAAGGTCCTAGCTTTTCTACAGAATTTGACTTGAACCTGATCCTGACATAGTATTTTGCACCTGGTTCAAGATTCTTGGAATAGAAACCATTATACCAGTTCCTGCCGGCCTTTGGAAGATCAACGCGAGAATTCTCCTCGGCAGTTGAAGCAATCCACAATCCGATATCAGGCATATTGACCGGATTCGCTGGATCTCCCATTGTAGAAGAGAGAATCTCAAACCTCGCACCATCGTCTATTTCAGAAGCGTCCAAGGTTGCGGAAAAACCAACTGTAGCAACCTGTGCGTCTACTACGGCGACAGTACATCTCATATCAGTCTCATCCTC
>JAUNIK010000043.1:0-3980 GCA_030523505.1 Prevotellaceae bacterium
AAAAATAAATTATAAAGTTATTAGTTATGAGTTATGAGTTGTGATTTATTAATGAAGGATGTTCCTATGACACCACCCCATCTTCCGACTTCCAACTAATAACTAATAACTTTTAAAAGCTTACAAAGCTTTTAAATCTCCCTTCGGATACTGCTTGAACATGTTCTCCTTCATCCACTCGTTGGCTTTCTCAGGTGGAAGTTTCCAACCGCTTGAACAAGTGGCAACGATTTCAACAAGACATGAACCCTTACGAGCCATGTTTGCCTCGAAGGCCTTACGGATGGCTTTCTTTGCCTGACGGATAGCACCTGCTGACTCCACACTCTGTCGTGTGACATAGCAAGCACCTGGCAAAAGGGCTGCCATCTCACTTACATTCAATGGGTAGCCGTGCAACTCTGGTGTACGACCGTAAGGACATGTTGTTGTCTTCTGTCCGAGGAGTGTCTCAGGCGACATCTGTGCACCAGTCATACCATACATGGCATTGTTGATGAAGATGAGAGTAGTGCAGTCGGCACGGTTCAGTGAGTGGAATGTCTCTGCTGTACCGATAGCTGCAAGGTCGCCATCTCCCTGATAGGTGAACACAAGACGGTCTGGCATCAGACGCTTCATTGCACATGCTACTGATGGAGCACGACCATGGGCTGCTTCCTGCCAGTCGATGTCGATATAGTTGTAGGCAAACACACCGCAACCAACAGGCGAAACACCTATTGCCTTGTCGGTCATGCCCATCTCTTCAATTACCTCTGCTATGAGTTTGTGCACCACACCGTGACTGCAACCAGGACAGTAGTGCATACGGTTGTCAGTAAGAAGCGCCGGCTTCTTATAGACTATGTTTTCTTCTGAAATTATATCAGTCATAACTGTTCACTAATAACTAATCACTAATAACTTTGAAGCGTTTCAACGCTTCAAGCACTTCCTCTGGCTCTGGGATGATTCCACCCATACGACCATAATGAGTCACAGGCAGTTCATTGCCCACAGCAAGACGCACATCCTCGATCATCTGACCAGCATTGATCTCAACAACAAGGATTCCCTTCTTGCCCTTTGCAACCTCTGCCAGTTCTTTCTCTGGATAAGGCCATGCTGTGATAGGACGGAACAGTCCGACCTTGATGCCTTCCTCACGGGCAAGGTCGATAGCCTTCTCGGAAATACGGGCTGCACTACCAAAGGCTACGATGATATAGTCAGCATCGTCAAGATTGCTAACCTCATATCTCACCTCATTCTCACGCATCTTTGCATATTTCTTCTGCAACTCACGATTGTGGAGCTCGTTAATCTCCGACTGCAACTCTACAGAAGTGATGATATTACGCTTGCGACCATTCTTTCTACCAGTAGTAGCCCAAGGGCACTGCTCTGCCACTTCCTCATCAGTGCGGCGTGGCTGCTGTGGAGGCAACACAACTTTTTCCATCATCTGACCGATAACACCGTCAGAGAGGATGATAACTGGGTTGCGATATTTGAAGGCAAGGTCGAATGCCAACGGCATGAAATCGGCCATCTCCTGAACAGAGTTAGGACAGAGCACGATATTGTTGTAGTCGCCGTTGCCACCACCACGTGTAGCCTGGAAATAGTCACCCTGTGATGGCTGGATGGTACCAAGACCAGGGCCACCTCGCATGACATTCACTATGACAGCAGGCAACTCAGCACCTGCCATATACGATATTCCTTCCTGCATGAGGGCAATACCAATGCTCGACGATGATGTGAACACCTTCTTGCCAGCTCCAGCACCTCCATAGAGCATATTGATTGCAGACACCTCGCTCTCTGCCTGAACAGATATCATACCTGTGGTTTCCCAAGGTTTCATCGCAGCGATAGTCTCCACAATCTCTGTCTGGGGTGTGATAGGATAAGCGAAATAACCATCGCAACCACAACGGATGACTGCATGAGCAATGGCTTCGTTACCCTTCATCAGCAAAACTTCATTTTCTGCCATGATATATTTTTATTCTTTACTTTTATACCGTTTTTTTATGCTTTCACCTCTTTTTTATATACTGTAATACATGCGTCCGGGCACACAATGCCACAGGAAGCACAACCAATACAGTCGTCAGCCTTCACAACCTCGGCATAGTTATAACCGAACTGGTTCACCTTTGCCGAGAGTGCAATGACATTCTTAGCACAAGCCACAGCACAGAGGTTGCAACCTTTACAGCGATTTGTATCAACTACAATAGCACCAATAAATTTCATTTTCTTATTCTACGGATTGTACAGATCTTTATAATAGAAATCAAACTGTTCTTCGAGCATCTGCTTGGCTATCACAGCCGGTGAGTCCTCATCCAGGGCTATTGCTTCGGTGTAGCAGTTCAGGGCTTCATGATAGTTCCCCTTCTTTCTATACCAATTTCCCTGAATATATAACTCGTGGGCTTGCTCTTTTTTTGTAGCCATAGCAATTTTTTTACTTCTTGCTACCAGCCTTCAGGGTGTTCATCATAAGTGAACAAATGGTCATCGGACCGACACCGCCTGGCACTGGAGTGATATATGAGCACTTTGGAGCAACATTCTCGAAGTCAACATCGCCAGACAGGCGGAAACCCTTTGGACGGGTTGCATCTGGAACACGTGTTGTACCAACATCAATAACCACAGCACCTTCCTTCACCATATCGGCTGTCACAAAACCCGGACGACCAATGGCTGCTATGATGATATCGGCTGCGAGGCATTCCTCTTTGATGTTCTTCGAGTGTGAATGGAGCACTGTCACTGTGGCATCGCCATATTCCTTCTGCATCATGAGTTGCGCCATTGGTTTGCCAACGATGTTGGAACGACCAATGACAACACACTTCTTGCCCGAAGTCTCAATGTTATAGTGCTTCAGCAATGTCATGATGCCGAGCGGTGTTGCAGAGATGAAACATGGCAGACCGATTGACATCCTACCCACATTAACCGGGTGGAATCCATCGACATCCTTTCGGTAGTCGATAGCCTCGGTAACCTTCTGCTCGTCGATATGCTTTGGCAATGGCAACTGAACAATGAATCCATCAACATCAGGGTCATTATTGAGTTTGTCAACACACGCAAGGAGTTCCTCCTCTGTGATATCGTCCTCATAGCGAATGAGTGTTGACTTGAATCCACAAGCCTCACACGCAAGAACCTTATTCTTCACATAAGTCTCGCTACCTCCATCGTGGCCTACGAGCACTGCTGCAAGATGTGGCTGTTTACCACCATTTGCAACAATCTCCTTCACCTGTTCTGCAATCTGCGCCTTTATAGCAGCAGCTGTTGCTTTTCCGTCTATTAACTGCATATTAATATTTTTCTTTAGCGTAACCCGTAACCGTAACCTCAACCATTATCCTGTCTTCCTAAGGAGAGCAGATTTTTCGTTACAGTTTAAAATGGCTTTCCGCCTTTCATACGGTTTGCCATAGCCATCATATTCTTCATGTTGGCACCGCTCACCATCTTCATCATCTTGCGAGTCTGGTCAAACTGCTTCATCAGGCGGCTCACATCCTCGAGTTTCTGACCTGAACCACGAGCAATACGCTGCTTACGGCTCTGTGCTGTACGACCACTCATCAGGAGATCTGGATTTGAGCGCTCCTTTGGAGTCATAGAGTTGATGATAGCCTCGATGCCCTTGAATGCATCATCGTCGATGTCAACATCGCGGATTGCCTTGCCAACACCTGGAATCATCGAAGCGAGGTCCTTGATGTTACCCATCTTCTTGATCTGCTGAATCTGGTTCATGAAGTCATCAAAGTCGAACTTGTTCTTCATGATCTTCTTCTGCAGACGGCGAGCCTCCTCCTCATCATACTGCTGCTGAGCACGCTCTACGAGAGAGATGACATCACCCATACCGAGGATTCGGTCTGCCATACGCGATGGATGGAACACATCAAGACCGTCCATCTTCTCGCTGATACCAATGAACTTGATTGGCTTTG
>JAUNIK010000043.1:3990-6733 GCA_030523505.1 Prevotellaceae bacterium
ACGACGGTGCGGATTGAGAGTGCAGCACCACCACGGGTATCACCATCCAACTTGGTGAGGATAACACCGTCAATCTCAAGCATCTCGTTGAAGGTCTTTGCTGTGGTAACAGCATCCTGACCTGTCATGGCATCAACAACAAGGAGGGTCTCATTAGGATTGATTGCCGACTTGATATCCTTTGCCTGCTGCATCAGTTCCTCATCGATAGACTGACGACCGGCTGTATCGACAATTACTACATCGTATGACTTTGACTTTGCTTCCTGGATAGCGTTGAGAGCCACCTGTACTGGGTCTTTAGCACCTTCTTCGAGCCAGATTGGCACCTCAACCTGCTCTGCCAACACTTTCAACTGCTCCATAGCAGCTGGACGGAATGTATCGCAGGCAGCCAACAGTGGCTTCTTGTGCTTCTTCTCCTTCAGGAACTTAGCAAGCTTTCCCGACATGGTTGTCTTACCGGCACCGTTCAAACCAGCCATCATAATGACTGTTGGGCGACCTTCGAGGTTCAGCTCAGCTGCCTCACCACCCATCAGTTCGGCCATCTCGTCGTGAACGAGCTTCACCATCAACTGGCCTGGCTTTACGGCTGTGAGCACATTCATACCCAAAGCCTTCTGCTTTACATTATCGGTGAAGGTCTTTGCAACCTTATAGTTTACATCGGCATCAAGCAGAGCACGACGCACATCCTTAAGAGTTTCTGCTACATTGATTTCGGTGATTTTACCCTCACCCTTCAGAATCTTAAACGAGCGTTCGAGTCTGTCACTTAAATTTTCAAACATATTCTTTTATCTTATTTTTATTATTTTCTTACCTTCTTCCCTCTTCCATCTTCCCATACAATCTGCAAAATTAGTGAATTTTCATGAGAAATCCACCAATCAGCCCAAGATTTTTAAAATATTTAAAAAATAAGTTAACGATATACTGTTTGGCACATATTAAAACGAAGGGGCATGACAAGCGGAAGATGGTCGGAAAAACCGTCCATCCACAACGGGCCAACATAGTTTCGGCGTGGTCTCACTCCTTTGTCGGTGGTGTCTTCCTCCAGCAGGAACTCCCTGTCGGCTATTGAGCAGTCAACGACATTCTCCAAAAGTGCCTCACTGACGAATATATGATCGAGGCTCCTCCACTCTCCATCGAATTTGTATGTGCCCTTTGCTCCGTTCTTGCCTTTTGCAGAAGCCGACACTTCCGTCATCCCGTGTTTTTCAATAATCTTCAGACTCTTGTCTCCCGTATAGTCGTTGAAATCGCCCATGACAATAATTTTTTGACGTGGCGAGGCCATTTGGATGGAATCGATGCTTTCACACAGTGTTGTAGCCACCAGCACTCGGTTTTTTCTTGTTTCAATCTCACCACCCGAACGACTTGGGGCATGAACAACAAAGACATGCAATGTATCCGACGATGCTGCTCTGCCTTTGACATACAGGATGTCGCGGGTTGGTCGCATATCCTTTTTAGAAGGGATGCGAATGCTGTAAGTATCTATTATTCCGAATGTCATCGGGGAGTATAGGAGTGCAACATCGATGCCACGCAAGTCAGGGGAATTTGTTATGAGATAATCATATTTAGCATTTCTCAGGAGCGAGCGATGTGTGAGGTCATACAACACGCTATCATTCTCCACCTCGCATAGTCCCACTAAATCAGGAATAGCGACACTTCCATCATCGCCCTCACCGAGGGATATTATCTCGCGGGCAATATTGTTCAGTTTTTTCCAATAGCGTTTCGGGGTCCAACGGTTAGCACCTGCTGGCAGGAAAGCCTCATCAGCCTTGAGGGAGTCGTCTTTGCAGTCAAAAAGATTCTCACAGTTGAGTTCTCCCACAACAAAGCGTAACCCGTAACCTCGTTCTGGGCTATTTTCATCTCTGAAAACAGATTGAGCCTCTACCGGCAAGACGTACACCAGTATGAGGCTCAACATGATTATTGCTATTCTACTTCTGCGCTTTGACATTCGCCCTAATCTTATTAATATAGGTTCGCATGCGTGAGGCATCTTTATGATCGATGATATCCATGAGTTCCTTCAACTCATCGCGAATCAGCGACACCTGGTCGTAGGTGTATGGGTTGAAGAGTATTTCCTGCAACAGATAATCATCCTCGGAGCATACTCCACGGGCAATCCGCATGTGTCGCTTGAAGGTTGTTCCCGGTGCATCCTGAGGTTTCATGACTGCTGCAAACGAGAATGTGCTGACAAATGGGATACTCAGTGAGTAAGCAACCGTTCGGTCGTGCTCCTCGAAGGTGTACTCATAGATATTGAGTCCAAGTTTGCTGTACACATCCTTGAAGAAACAGCGTCCCATATAGTCACCCTCACTGATGATGATGGCATTCTCCTCAGACAACTGGTTGAGGTTGGCGAAGGTAGGACCGAACATAGGATGGGTTGAGACATAACGATGCCCACAGTTCTCGTAGTATTCCTTCAGGTCGGTCTTTACTGAACTGATATCACTCAGGATACATTCCTGAGGGAGGTGTGACAGCACTTCATCGAATGCTACGATGGTATATTTGAGTGTGACGCAGTTGATGCAGAGTTCTGGTCGGAACTCCTTAATCTCCTCCATCGTTGTAAAACGCTGGCAGTTATATGTGAACCGCATTCGCTTCACATCTTTCTCGAACACAGCCACTTCGTGGCCAAAACTAAGCAGGTCGATGAAGAACGAGCCCATCTTGCCTGCACCAAGGA
>JAUNIK010000043.1:6762-11452 GCA_030523505.1 Prevotellaceae bacterium
GTTATGAGTTATTAGTTATAAGTTATTTTGTGAGGAAGATTTTGTCTAAACACTCCTTCATGCCTCACTAATAACTAATAACTAATAACTTTAACAAATTTATTTGTTAATTATTTCTATCTGCTGGCGGACGGATTCTTCGTGGATGCTTTCAAAGATTTTTGCAGCGAAGGATGCTGACATGCCACACATTGAACCCTGGACTCCTCGCTTATCGAGAATCTCATTATAACGGGCTGCCTGCAAGACTGTCATATTGTGCTCCTTCTTATACTGACCTATCTCACGACAAACACGCATACGCTTTGCAAGAAGGTCCATCAGCTGGTTGTCGAGCTCATCAATCTGATGACGCAACTGGGTAATGCCCTCGGTTGTAACGGTCTCATCACGGATGACGAGCAACGAGAGGATATAATCCAAAACATCTGGTGTCACCTGCTGATTGGCATCGCTCCATGCTGCATCCGGATTGCAGTGGGATTCAACGATGAGTCCATCGAAACCGAGGTCCATAGCCTGCTGACAGAGAGGAGCAATAAGGTCACGACGACCTGCGATATGACTTGGGTCACACACGATAGGTAATTCTGGATTGCGACGATGCAGTTCAATTGGAATCTGCCACATTGGGAGGTTGCGGTAAATCTTCTTATCGTAGCTTGAGAAACCGCGATGGATAGCACCCAGACGGGTTACGCCTGCTTGGTTGAGACGCTCCATAGCACCAATCCAGAGTTCAAGGTCGGGATTGACTGGGTTCTTAACCAACACAGGGACATCGACACCTTTCAATGAGTCTGCCAGAGCCTGCATAGCAAATGGGTTTGCAGTGGTGCGTGCTCCAACCCAGAGCAGGTCGATACCATACTTCAATGCGAGTTCCACATGCTCAGGAGTAGCCACCTCTGTGGTGATGAGCATTCCTGTTTCTTTCTTCACCTGCTGCATCCAAGGGAGGGCTGTCTCGCCGTTTCCCTCGAAGCCACCCGGCTTGGTACGAGGTTTCCATATTCCTGCACGGAAAATATGACATCCCTTATCACTCAACTGATGAGCGGTGGTCATCAGCTGTTCTTCAGTTTCTGCACTGCAAGGTCCTGCAATCACGAAAGGACGCTCAAGGTCACTTGGCAATCCTAATGGTTTCAGTTCGAGTTCCATAAAGGCCTCTCCCCCCTACTCTCCCCTAAATGGGATTGAGTAGAATGTTTATGCTCCGGGGAGGTTGCGGAGTTTATTTTTGTTTATTATTAATTACTTGTCACTAATTGCTTTCTTGCATCGTTCCAATGCTGCAGTCATTTTTTCTTCATTGGCACAAAGCGAGATGCGGATGTATCGATCACCATTGCTTCCGAAGATGAATCCCGGAGTGATGAAGACGCAGGCTTCGTGGAGCACCTTCTCGGTCAGTTCCTCGCAGTTGCTGTAATGCTCCGGAATCTTGCCCCAGAGGAACATTCCTACCTGGTTCTTGTCGAAACTGCAACCGAGGACTGTCATTATCTGTTCTGCAATATCCCTGCGACGACGGTACACATTGATGTTATATTCCTGATGCCAATCAGCACTGTTGGTGTTGTATGCCTCGGCTGCCGCGAGCTGAATGCCACGGAATGTTCCCGAGTCGATATTGCTCTTCACCTTGAGAATCCAGTTCACGAACTGTGCATTTCCGACCACCATTCCAACACGCCAACCTGGCATATTGAATGACTTCGACATGGAATTGAACTCCAGGCAGCAGTCTTTTGCTCCGTCAACCATCATTATCGAGAGTGGCTTCTCGTTGAGGATGAATGAATATGGATTGTCGTTCACTACAACGATATTATGATCCTTGGCAAATTTCACCAGTCGCTCGTAGGTTTCCATCCGGGCATTGCCGCCAGTAGGCATGTTTGGATAGTTGGTCCACATGAGCTTCACATTGCTCAGATCCATTGCTTCGAGTTCATCGAAATCTGGTTGCCAGTCGTTATCCTCGCGGAGGTTATAGTTCACAATCTTCGCACCGAGAATCTTGCTCAGCGAGGTGTATGTGGGGTATCCTGGATTAGGAACGAGCACCTCATCGCCTGGATTGACAAAGGCGAGTGTTGTGTGGAGGATTCCTTCTTTCGAACCGATGAGAGGCAACACTTCGCTCTTGGCGTCAATATCCACCCCATATGCTCTTTTGTAGAATCCGGCCATCGCTTCTCGTAGTTCCGGAGTTCCCATCGTTGGCTGATAGCCGTGGGCGGTTGGTTGTTGAGCCACCTCACAGAGCTTGTCGATGGTCTGCTGTGAAGGGGGCATGTCTGGCGAACCGATGGCAAGCGAGATGATGTCCTTTCCTTCGGCATTCATCTGCGCCACTTCCTTGAGTTTGCGACTGAAATAGTATTCTTGTACGAGCGAAAGACGCTCAGCAGGTATAATACTCATATTCTTTTAGTCAAATAACTAATCACAAATAACTAATAACTTGCATCTATGATGCACAATATTCTCCTAATATTTTCAATTCTTTTGTCAGCGGAATGATGGCATCGATAGACTGACGATAGCGGGTGAGGTTCTCGAAGGTTACATCAACATAGAACAGATACTCCCACTCGTGACCAATGATTGGCAGAGACTGAATCTTGGTGAGGTTGATGTCGTAGAACGAGAGGATGGTGAGCACCTTCGACAGCGAACCTTCGGAATGTGGCAGCGAGAACACGATGCTCGACTTGTTGGCCTTTTCAAGAGGTCGGAGGAAGTCGGCTTTCGTTGGACTCGACATCACAAGGAAACGGGTGTAGTTGTGCTTGTTGTCCTCGATGCTGTCCTCAAGAACCTTCATGCCGTAATATTCTGCAGCACTGGAATGACAGATAGCAGCATGGCCATGCAGGATCTTTTCGCTTATCATCTCTGCCGAACCAGCGGTGTCGTCGGTCTCAACGGCTTTCAGTTCAGGATGCTTTGCAAGGAAATCGCGGCACTGCATGAGTGCTACCGGATGGGAATCAACTTCATTGATTGTTGACCAGTCATCGTCGGGCAGACAACAGATGGAATGCTGAATATGCACCTTATGCTCTCCTACAACGGTCTTTCCCGATGCTGTCAGCAGTTCGTAGTTATGGAGCAGCGAACCGGCGATGGTATTTTCTATTGCCGCCATACCGATGATGGTTGGGTCGGCCTCCATCTCAGCGAACACCTGCTCGAAGGTTGCACAGCAGATGAGCTGTATCTGTTCACCTTTGAAATATTCATGTGCTGCGATGTCGTGGAACGAACCGATTCTTCCTTGTATTGCTATTCTTTTCATATATCGTTATGCCTGAAACTAAAAATCCCGCTTCATATTTCTGTGAAGCGGGACCTTAGCATTTTGCTTTATATTTTCCTAAGTTGAATTCTATACGCAACTTCCCGCTTCACAATTTCCTGCAAAGTAAAAGTAAAAGCCGTAAAAGTATGCATAAGACTTATTCATATTCAATTCTTTTTTAGTCGAAAAGACATTAAAACGCCATTTTCAAATGCAAATTTATAACTATTTTTTCATTCTTGCAAACATTTTGCAGAAAAAGTTAGCATTTCAATGATAATTTTCTGCCCTGAGGGATTTTATTTTGTCAACAGCTTGGCATAGACACCCTGTGAGAGGAAATCAGTGCGCTCCCACTTTGGCCAGTTGTCCTCGAGGGCTACATAATGCGAGCCAGCCTCTTTATACATCTTATATGAGAAGCGCGCGTTGATATATCCATCCTCACCATCACGGGCAATGATGAAACAGTACATCGTCTGCAGATAGCCCACCACCATTCGGCTCTTCACAATCTCTTCCTTCAGCCATTGTGTCTGAGGCATTGCAACAGAGATGATTGTTGCCAATGGGAAACGACGGGCGAACATCTCGCGACACTGAACAGGGAACTCGGCTGCATCAGTACCTTTGTAGAGGTTCACACTGTAGAGAGGCATATAGTATGTGCCTTTAATCTTGATAAGGTCTTCCTTGTTGACGACACGGTCATCGAAACCGAAGAAATCGCTGATAGCACCACCAGTCTGTTCGGCTACATCTCTTGATATGCTCAAGAATGCACCTACCTTTTTCGATGTTTTAGTCTGACGGCCCTGAGCCGATACCGATGCGATGGAAAACAGTGAAATCGCAAGGATTGTGAGGATAAACTTCTTCATTTTTATCAGTATTGTAGTTTCTCAACGGCAAAATTAAGTAAAATATATAGAAATAGCAAAAAAAAATATGATAATAAATATAAAAAAGATTTTAAAACTTTTGTTGTTACGCTAAATAGAAGTAATTTTGGCGTTGAAATGAGAAAGAATTGGATAATTATCATAGCAACAATGTTCTCGCTGGCGGTTTTTGCCCAGGAGGACAACAAGCAGATTGTGGTGACATCATCAGTAGAGGATATTGATGATGAGTATGTCGATGACAACCGCGAATACCTGAACGGAATGGTTCCTGTGGCATCCTTCGATGACAAGAACGTAAAGACTGACACTCTGCATCTCCCTACCCTCGACTATATGGGTCGAGTGCCGGGACACAGATATATGTGGTATCCGATGATGGGCGGCTTCGGAGGATGGAATGTCCACGAGGGACTGAATGTCAATGTTGGTCTGTCGGCTTTCACCTCGTTCGGCAAAAACTCTTTCAACGGTT
>JAUNIK010000578.1 GCA_030523505.1 Prevotellaceae bacterium
GCTTGTCGAAGGTGAGGGAATCGATGCATACCTGACGATGAATGCCTGGGGTGAGCTGCGGCTCACGGAAGTTGGGATTTATGCGATGATAGACAATATACCACTCATCGGTGCCTGGTACCTGCAGGACGGAGTTGTGGGCTGTGCCATAAATCTCCTGCGATGGGTCCTGACGGATGACAATCGGCTGTGAGGACACTTCAATAGGGCCTAACGGCGAACGACTGGTGCCATAAGCCACATGATAGTTGTCGGCTCCAGTGTCATCAACTGACCAAAGGAAATAGTACTTGCCCTTTCTGTAGAAGACATACGCTCCCTCGCGGAATTCATAGTCGTCGAGGGTGCCTCCCTCTGGGGTGAGGTTGACCATCGTTTCTTCCTTTATACTGCACATATCGTCGTTGAGTTCTGCTCCTGCCATGAAGCCGTTGCCCCAATAGAGATAGTACTTGCCGCTCTTCGGATCACGGAACACGTCAACATCGATTGACTGTCCATCACACACATCGGCAGGACGAATCTTGTCGGTGATAACAGGATGACCACAGTCAACAAACGGTCCTGTTGGTGAATCACTCACTGCACAGCCTATTTCCTTACGGTCGGTGACTGGATTATGTGCCGAGAAATAGAAATAGTATTTGTAGTCCCTACCCTCTTTCTTTTCAATGATACATGGAGCCCAGGCATTGCCTGTAGCCCATTTCACCTGATCGCCTTCCACATCAAGCATCTTTCCTTCATCGGTCCACTGCTGAAGGTCGGCAGAAGAGAACACCGAGAAATCATGACCGCCCCAGCCAGGAGTGCCATCGGTGGTGGAATAGATGTAGTATTTCTTTGTCTTGTTGGAATAGAGCACTTCCGGATCGGCATGGAACTCTGGCAGGATTGGATTCTTGCCCTTGCCCCAACGAGCGAGGAGCCGGTCTTTCTCAGCCTGTGTGATAGGCATGATGGTGCCGTGGCGTGGGGTGAACATTCCGTGTGTCTTGGTGTCGGCAACCCACTCGAAGGTCTTCAGGTCGGTGCTTCTGCAGAACTGATAATGACCATCGCTATAGCAGTCGTACATCACCACCCACGACTTCCCGTCGAGGCTCTTGCATACGCCAACGCCCTCAACGTCTTTCTTCACTACCTCCACATGTCCCGGAATCCTTGTCCACTGACTTCCCGGAGCCTCCCCAGGGAGGGCTGTCAACTGTTTTGCAACAGCCTGGAAGATGCCACCGCCACCTTCGCTCTTATAGAAGAGATGGAACATGTCGTCGGCTTCGTTGTAAACAATATCGCCATCGATTGTGGCACTGCCATTGTCGAAGAGATATGTTGGTTCACCCTCAAGGTCGGTGAAATCCTCATTGGCATACTGGTAGAAGATTTTGTCGTATCGGCATCGACCATCATTGGTGAGAAGCGAGAAGAACACCATGTATTTGCCTGCCTTTCTATCATAGATAGTCTCTGGTGCCCACACACGGGTAACGTTCTTCCATGTCTTTGGGTATTTTGTTGGGAAGTTCACCGTGGAGTGAGTCCAGTGGATGAGGTCAGTGGATTTCATCATCACAAGTCCTCTGTTTGATGCCCATCCGAGGTTTGACTTCATATCTGTTGCCACCATATAGAATGTCTTTCCGTCCTCAGCACGAAGGATATGAGGGTCGCGAACACACTGCGTCAAGGCGATGGAATCGGATTTTATGACCGGCAGACCTTGATTGAGGAGTGTGTAGTTATAACCGTCGTCGGACAGGGCATAGCAGATCTGCTCACGGTCGGGTTCATTACCAGTGAAGTAAGTGAAGAGGAACGCTACTTTCTCTGCGTCCTGTGCCATTGCCACAGACGAGAAAGCCGCAAAGGCTGCAAGAAGGAAGGTTTTCAGTTTCATAAAGGC
>JAUNIK010000579.1 GCA_030523505.1 Prevotellaceae bacterium
ATAGTCAACACCTGTTCCAGTATATTCCTAGGCAAATAAAGGAGCCTTGCTGGGAGCCTTAACCTTTGAAGTTAAATTCTTTGTGGGTTGAAGGCTGACAGCTCTGTGACGATGCACCTTACCCTTTGTAAGTGCCTTGACCTGACTCTGCATAGCGGGCTTCTCTGCTGCGAATAAACGCTGTGCACGTGTATAAGGCTTCAACCTGTCTGTATCAAGTGTGAGCATACGAGTTGGAGCATAGTTCCTTTTGGCCAAATCCTGTCGTGGACCGACAACTTGGTAAGAACGCTGTGTCTGGGCCATTTTCACAACCGGCGATTTTGCCTGTGGGCTGCCCAATGGCTTGGGGCTAAATTGTGCGTTTACGGACAATGCGACCAAAGCCATCACATAAAAAAGTAACTGCTTTTTCATAACTTGTCTGAATTAAATTATAATAATATATTGTATTGTTTATTTCAAAATATAGTCGTTGCCGCCATCCACCGAATGTAGTTCACATCCAGTCGGAAGGAAATAGTTGTCAGGAACGATGTCATATGTGCCAGAGAGTGTTGCGGCAAACTGGCGCGCAATTTGCTCGATGTCACACTTCTTTGCCATCGTCGTGAGGTTTTTATCTGCCTTTTCGCCGTCAGAATAAGCAATCTGCATCTTTCCAAAAGATGGGCGGCTAGTAGTCAACGAGAGACCGGCCGTGTTAGTTTTCGTCTTGACCTTAAACGTAAACACTATTCCTTTCACTGCGCCACTTCCTGTAGAACGTCCAAGTCCAACTTGCGATAATGAGTAGTCTTTGTTGAACTTCTTGGCTTCCGCATCGATTTGAGCGAGCAAACCCTTCTGCTCATCAGAGAGGTTGTCCATGTCAAGGTTCCAAATGGTGTTGCGTCCGTTGACGATGTAGTTGTCCCACGTTGCAATCACCTTTACGCTGTCATTCTCAGACATCAAACAAGTTTTGTCTTCTGCCAAGAAGAACTCCTGAAACGAAGTACCCTTTATGCTATTTCTGTGCTGCAAATAGAAGCCTGTCGGAGAGAACACGCAATTGATAGTAGAGGGAAACAACGGGTCATTGACACGTTCGCAATAAGTAACGATGCCGCCACGCAGATTCTTGAAGTAGAGCGTATCGGCGCCGCAGATTACATAATAGGATGTGACAGTGCTGTTGGTGATGTAATTTTTGTCCGTCACGCCGGGGATGATGCCAAAGCGCCTAGTCCTCCCAAGGACGGTCGCATGGGACAAAACGTACGCCACCGAAGTGACGTTGGCCATGGAACAGAATATTATTACCTTCATAACCCTGGAAGATCAAGTTTTGGTCTCCGCCCATGCCTTCACCATCTTTAATAAGCGCCGAAGGAGCATTTGCAGGATCAACAGGATCAACGAAAACAGTCAAGATGTCGTTCCATGTGTTGAAAGCTAAAACGGGGCCTTCTTCTTTCAAAAGCTCATAAGTGCTCGTAAACTCAGTATAGTTTCCAGCCTTACCATCACGAAGGAAGCGGTGATTGCCTGCCATTGTTACCTTGCCATTTCCCGAGAATTTTCCAAAGAGATTAAATCCTTCGAAATCCAACTCGTCCGTTCCAGACACAAAGTACTGTATCACCCAACCGTTTTTCTCACCTTGGCTTTGCGCAACCAGGCGAGACTGTAACTGCTGGTTGAAATGCGTAACACGCAGAGAAGCACTCTCATCAAAGAGGTCGTCCTCTTCAAAACGAGTGCATCCAGCAAGTGAAATGGCAACCAATGCCACACACATTGTTATAAATCTTATATTCTTCTTCATCGTAATCTGACTTTGAGGTTATTTTAGTTCATAAATCGTGACTTCATTCTTAATGTAGTCATTGATCTTGTTCTGACGCTCACGCACTTCCTTGCG